>CAZQZE010000042.1:0-13246 GCA_964597715.1 uncultured Halobacteriales archaeon | reverse complement strand
ATGTGCGACGCCGACCAGCGCGAGCAACTCGAGACGATGCTGTTCCCCGAGGGGCACGGCTCGCTCAACGCCGACGCGCTGGCGAGCACGCCGGCCGAACTGTGTGACCTGGCCGGCATCGACGACACGGCCGCCCGGGAGGCCGACTTCCTGATGGTCGAAGGGGAGGGGGCCGGCCGGGAGTACCCGCTCTGTGGCGAGAAGATCACGACGGTCCTCAACGTCTACGAGGTCCCGGACGTGTACGAGGCGTTCGACCTCACCCAGGAGGTCCTCGACTACGAGGGGGCGGGCCACTCGGCCAGCCTCCACACCACCGACCAGGACCGGGCGCTCCAGGCCGGCCGGGAGGTCGACGTCGCCCGGATGCTGATCAACCAGGTCCACTCGTTCAGCAACGGCGGCCACTACGCCAACGGGTTGGGCTCGACCCTCTCGGAGGGGGCCGGCACCTGGGGCGGTAACCAACTCGACGAGAACGTCACCTTCGAACAGTTCTACCAGACGACGACGGTCACCCGCCCGATCGAGGACGCCGAGGAACCCGACCCCGACGAGGTGTTCGCCCCCTACCTGGAGGCGCGGTGATGCCGGAGCGGTTCGTCTCGCCCGCCGAAACAGTCGTCGGCTCCGGCGCCGTCGACTCGGTCGGCGACCGGATGGCCGACCGTGGGTCGCGGGCGCTGGTCCTCGCCACCTCCGGTGTGTTCGACCGGTTTGGCCAGCGGGTCCGTGACAGCCTCACGGACGCCGGCATCGAGACGGCCGTGTTCGACGAGGTGCGGCCGGACCCGACGGTCGCAAACGTCGAGGCGGCCCACGAGGTCTACCGGGATGCTGACTGTGACTGTCTGGTCACCCTCGGCGGCGGCTCACCGATCGACACGGGCAAAGCCGTGGGTGTCGTCGCGGCAAACGGCGGCGAGATCCGCGAGTACGCCACCGACAGGGCCGGCTACGAGGGTGTCCCCGAGCAGATACCGCCGCTGTGTGCGGTGAACACCACCGCCGGGACCGGCAGCGAGGCGACCCGCTCTATCGTCATCACCGACGAGACGACCAGCACGAAGTTTCTGGTCGTCTCGACGGCGTGTGTGCCGACGGTCGCCGTCGAGGACCCCGAACTGGTCCGGAGTCTCCCCCCGAGTCACACCGCCTTTACCGGTATCGACGCGCTGACACACGCCGTCGAGGCCTTCGTGTCGGTTCACGCCTGGGAGATGTCGGACACACTGGCCCGGTCGGCGATCGACCGGATCGTCCGCTGGCTCCCGGTCGCCTGGGCGAACGGCGACCACATCGAAGCCCGCGAACAGACGCTGGTCGGCCAGTTCCAGGCCGGCCAGGCGTTCACCAACTCCTCTGTCGCCCTCGTCCACGGGATGGCCCGGCCGTTCGGGGCACAGCTACACGTCCCTCACGGTCTCGCCAACGCCATTCTGCTGCCGTACGTCATGGAGTTCTCGGTCCAGGGCGCGCCCGAGCGGTACGCGGAGATTGCCCGGCGGCTCGGCGCGGCAGACGAGTCGACACCGACACGCGAGGCCGCACGGGCCGCCGGCCCGGCGGTTCGGGAGCTCTGTACCGACGTCTCGCTGTACGGCTATCTCGACGAGTTCGGGACCGTCCCCGAGCGGGCGGCCTACGCCGAGGTCGTCCCGGAGATGGCGGCGGACGCCATCGCCTCCGGGTCGCCGGACAACAACCCCAGAAAGCCCAGCCGCGAGGAGGTCGCCGACCTGTACATGACCGTCTACGACGACGTGCTGGAGGCGTACCGATGACCGACGGGAGCGGCTACGAGCGGACCGTCAGGACCGGCGGGAGTGAGACCGAGGAGCCGGTTGCCGTCGAGGAGGCGGGCGGTCGCTCGACCCCGGCCGGGGACGACCCGGTCGGCACCGTCAGGATACCCGCGTCCGCGACCGACGCCGAGGCCGACGCAATCGCGGCAGCCGTACACGCCCACCTCGACGCAAGCGGCCGACTCCCCGAGTCCGCCCACGACCGCGAGGCTCGCCAGTGGGTCGTGGGCGGTCGGCTGCTCGGATACGGCGCCGAGTCGGTGCCGGCGGGGGACGAGGCGCTGACCGAGCCCTGGGCCGCCGCGAGCCGGGTCTGCAGGGAGTGGTGAACCGTTGCGGTCGCCGGACGCCTACCAACGCTTATGAGAGACGCGACCGATAGAGGTGGCATATCGACTCCACGGACAGAGCGTGGCGCGTTGCGAACACACCGTCCCGGAGTCGGGCCGGCCGAACAACAGCGGATACCCGACAGATGAGAGAGGCGACACAGACACCTGACCCAGGCGCATCGGAGCCGACGACCACTATCTCCGCGACCGGCCCGGCAGGCAGGGGGGTGCGGGAGCCGGTGTCGGTGCCGGCTCCCCTCGGAGCGCACGGGCCGGCCGCCACGGAGGGGGGCGAATGACGACCGACGACAGCCAGCGGCCGGAGCCCTGGATACGCGAGGACCCCGAGGACGAACTCGCACAGCGCCGCCGGGAGACGCTGCGAGGCGGTGGCGAGGAGCGGATCGAGTCCCAGCACGACAAGGGAAAGCTGACCGCCCGCGAACGGCTCGACTACTTTCTCGACGAGGGGACATTCCGGGAGGTCGGCCCGTTCGTCGAGCACCAGCACGACGAGTTCGGCCTGGACGAGAACCGGGTCGCCGGCGACGCCGTGGTGACGGGCTACGGCGAGGTGAACGGCCGGAAGGTGTTCGTCTACGCGCTGGATTTCACCGTGCTGGGCGGGTCGGTCGGCGAGGCGGTGGCCGACAAGATCTGCAAGGTGACCGAGATGGCCATCGAGAACGGGACGCCGATAGTCGGTATCTGGGACTCCGGCGGCGCGCGGATCCAGGAGGGTGTGGACTCGCTGGCCGGGTTCGCGCGCATCTTCCAGCGAAACGTCCGGGCCTCGGGGGTGATCCCGCAGATATCGATCATTACCGGGCCCTGTGCCGGCGGGGCGACGTACTCGCCGGCACTGACCGACTTCACCTTCATGGTCTCCGAGACCTCCTACATGATGATCACCGGTCCGGACGTCATCGAGACGGTCACCGGCGAACAGGTCACAAAGGAGGAACTCGGCGGGGCGAAGGTCCACGCCACACGGAGTGGCGTCGCCCACGCCGCCGTGGACACCGAGGAGGCGGCGCTCGACGACGTGCGCAGCCTCCTGGGCTATCTCCCCTCGAACCACCTCACAGACCCGCCGACGGCTCGCAGCACGGACGACCCCGACCGGCCCAGTGACGCCCTCGCCGATATCGTCCCGAGCGAGCCACGCAAGCCGTACGACGCCGTCGACGTGGTCGATGAACTGGTCGACCGTGAGAGCTTCTTCGAGGTGCACGAGTCGTTCGCCCGGAATCTGGTGGTCGGGTTCGCCCGGCTGGACGGGCGACCCGTCGGCGTCGTCGCCAACCAGCCCCGGGTCAACGCCGGCACGCTCGACATCCAGGCCAGCCAGAAGGGCGGCCGGTTCGTCCGCTTCTGTGACGCGTTCAACCTCCCGATCCTGACGCTCGTGGACGTGCCGGGGTTCATGCCGGGAACCAGCCAGGAGCACAACGGCATCATCCGTCACGGCGCGAAGCTCATCTACGCCTACGCCGAGGCGACGGTCCCGCTGCTGACCGTCGTCACGCGGAAGGCCTACGGTGGGAGCTACATCGTGATGGGGTCGAAGTATCTCGGCGCCGATATCAACTACGCCTGGCCGGGGACGGAGATGGCCGTGATGGGTCCTCGGGGTGCCGTCAACATCCTGTACCGCGACGAACTGGCCCAGTCCGACGACCCGCAGGGGCTCCGGGAGGACCTGGTCGACGAGTACCGCGAGGAGTTTGCCAACCCCTACGGCCCCGCCCAGCGTGGCTACATCGACGACGTCATTCGGCCGGCGGAGACGCGTCGCCGGCTGGTCGACGACCTCGATGTCTTCCGGCGAAAGAACGAGCAGACACTCCCGAAAGACCACGGGAACGTCCCGCTGTAGCCGAGTGTTGCCTGCCGGTCAGTGTTGGACGAACTCCACGAGGATACCGCCGGTGTCCTCGGGGTGGAGAAAGGCCACCTCGTGACCCCAGGCACCCGGTCTCGGCTCCTCGTCGACGAGACCTACGTCGTGTGCGCGGGCCCGGTCGAGAGCACCCTCGATGTCGTCGGTTTCCAGCGCGACGTGGTGGATGCCTGGGCCGTTGTCCTCGAGGTATGACGCGATAGGACCACCCTCCGTCGGTTCGAGGAGTTCGAGGTAGCCACCGCCGACATCGAGAAAGACGACCTCCATCCCGTCGAAGCGTTCGTCGTGAACACGGTCGCAGTCGAGTAGGCCGGTGTACAGCCCGGCCAGGCCGTCGGCGTCGTCGGTGGCGACACCGGCGTGGTCAAAGTCCATACGCGGGCCTGTGACCGCGGCGAATAAAAAGGGCTGGCCACGGCCGCAGGCGGGCTCACATCCCGGGCTGGTGCTCGCCAAAGACCTCCCGCATCGCGTCACAGATCTCCCCGGTCGTCGCGTAGGCCTTGACCGCGCCGATGATGTAGGGCATGAGGTTCTCGTCGCCGCGGGCGGCCTCCCGGAGCGCGTCCAGCCGGTGGGTTACCTCGGCGTCGTCGCGCTCCGCCCGGAGGGCGTCGAGGTTTTCCTTCTGACGGCGTTCCTCCTCGGGGGAGACCTCCTCGATGTCGACCTCCTGTTCGTCCTCGACCTGGTACTTGTTGACGCCGACGATGATCCGCTCCTCCTCCTCCTGCTCGCGCTGGCGCTCGAAGGCGACATCCTGGATCTGCCGTTGCACCCACCGGTCCTCGATGGCCTTGCGCATCCCGCCACGGTCGTCGACCTCCCGGATGATCTCGAAGGCCTCCTCCTCTAACTCGTCGGTGAGACTCTCGATGTAGTAGCTCCCGCCGAGCGGGTCGACAGTGTCGGCCGCGCCGGACTCCTGGGCGAGGATCTGCTGGGTCCGCAAAGCGGTGCGGACCGACTCCTCGGTCGGGATCGACAGCGCCTCGTCCTTGCCGTTGGTGTGGAGGCTCTGGGTCCCTCCCAGGACGGCGGCGAGGGCCTGATACGCGACCCGGACAATGTTGTTGTCGACCTGCTGTGCCGTGAGCGTCGAGCCCGCGGTCTGTGTGTGAAACTTCAGCTGCTTTGACTTTGGGTTCTCGGCACCGAACCGTTCCTCCATGATCTGTGCCCACATCCGGCGGGCGGCGCGGAACTTCGCAACCTCCTCGAGGACGTTGTTGTAGGAGGCAAAGAAAAAGGAGAGCTGTGGGGCGAAGTTGTCGACGTCGAGTCCGGCGTCGATGGCGGCCTGGACGTACTCGATCCCGTTGCCGAGTGTGAACGCGATCTCCTGGGCGGCCGTGGAGCCAGCCTCCCGGATGTGGTAGCCGGAGATGGAGATGGTGTTGAAACTCGGCACCTCCTCCGCACAGAACTCGAAGATATCTGTGATGATCCGCATCGAGGGGCCGGGCGGGTAGATGTAGGTGTTCCGGGCGATATACTCCTTGAGGACGTCGTTTTGGATCGTGCCCCGCAGCTCCGAGCGGTCGACGCCCTGCTTGTCACCGACGGCGATGTACATCGCGAGCAGGACCGAGGCGGGGGCGTTGATCGTCATCGAGGTGGAGACCTCGTCGAGTGGGATCCCGTCGAAGACAGTCTCCATGTCGTCGAGTGAGTCGATGGCAACGCCGGTCTTGCCGACCTCACCCGCCGACATCGGGTCGTCGGAGTCGTGGCCCATCTGGGTGGGCAGGTCAAAGGCCGTCGAGAGCCCGGTCTGGCCCTCGTCGATCAGGTAGTTGAACCGTTCGTTTGTCTCGCTGGCGGTGCCCATCCCGGCGTACTGACGCATCGTCCACAGCCGGCCGCGGTACATCGTCGGGTAGACGCCCCTGGTGTACGGCTCCTCGCCCGGATAGCCAAGGTCCTCCTCGTAGTCCAGGTCGGCAACGTCGGCCGGCGTGTAGAGTGGGTCGACCTCCTGGCCGCCGGTGTCGGTGTCGAAGGTCTCCTTTCGCTCGCCAAAGCGTTCGACGACCGGTGAGAGACGCTCCTCCTCCCAGGCCGTCTTCCCCTCACGGATAGTCCGGAGGTCATCCTGATCGAACATGACCTACCATTTGTCCCCGGCCGGTTAAACCGTGTCGGCGGTCGGACCGCAGGACCACCCCGAGAGAGCGGAGACCTGTCTGCGGAGTCGAGCCGGGCTCCTGGTCTGTGACCGGTCACCGCCGCGTCGAACCGCGCGAAGTGGCCACGCTCACCCTGACGCCTCGGGGTCCGCCTGACCGCCACCCGGGACACCTGCTCGGCGGGCGGTGGCGTGACACCCCACACAGACGGTGGCACCGGGCAAGACAGAACCCTAGCGCGGCCACGTGGCACACCTCGTCGCGGGCGGCCCGGTCAGCGGCCGGTGTCGTACTTGTAGGTGGCCTCGTCGGGGTCGATCCCGAAATCCTCCGGCCCCTCCTGGGGCTCGGTGTCCTCCTCCTCCGGGGTCGCCTGCTTGAACGCCCGGCGCAGCCGCGGCGGCATCCGGAACCGCTCCACGTCGGCGCACACCGGCACCGCATCCGGCGTGACGGTCTCCTGTTTCTTGCCGAGCCGCTCACTGAGATGGGCCGGGAGTTGGGCGACGTCGACCCGCTCGAACCCGAACTGCCCGAGGTAGCCGGGCTCGTCGATAAAGGCGTAGACGACCTCGAAGCCGTCGTCGCCGGCGGTCTGGACCAGCCGCTCGACAACGTGGGCGCCGACGCCCTGGCCACGCCACGCCTCTAGCACCCCGAGACTGGTCAGCTCGCAGACCTCACCGTCGTCGGTCCTGTCGACGCGGACGCGACCGAACCCGGCCCGTTCGCTCGCCCCCTCGTCGACCGCGATGACGTAGTCCCGGGAGCGAAACCCTACCTCGTCGAGACCCATCGCCTCGATGTGGTCGAGCAGCCACGCCTCGTCTCTGTTACGGGCGTCCCGGACGTACATGGGTATCAGTTCGGCGGCCGAAGACAAATCGTTTCCGGCGCGGTGGGGCCGGGACGCGGGGCGGCGGACGCGCCGTCGGTGACGGCCACATCACCCAAACACTTTGTCCCGACTGCTCCTGGGTGTGTGTATGGCTGAACCAGAGGGGCTCGACGTCGCGTACGAACCCGACGAGGCGTTCGTGCGCTCGAGCAACATCCACCAGTTCATGCGGGCACACGGGGTTGACAGCTACGACGAACTCCACCGCCGGTCCGTCGAGACGGTCGAGGGTGTCGAGGACTCGGGGCTCGAGTGGTTCTGGGACGACATCGTCGACCACCTCGGGCTGGAGTTCTACGAGGACTACGACCAGGTGCGCGACGACAGCAACGGCCCACAGTTCACCGACTGGTACGTCGGCGGTGAACTCAATATCGCCCATAATGTCGTCGACCGCCACGCCCAGGTCGACACCGCCACCCGCAACACGGTCGCCACCATCTGGGAAGGCGAGGACGGCGAGGTCAGGGAGATGACCTACCACGACCTCCACCGCCAGAGCAACCAGGTGGCAAACTGTCTGGAGGAGCGGGGTATCGGGACGGGTGACACGGTCGGCCTCTACATGCCGATGGTCCCGGAGGTCGTCTCCATCATGTACGGCTGCTTCAAAGTCGGCGCCATCGCCGTCCCCATCTTTTCGGGGTTCGGTGTCGACGCCACCGCCACGCGGATCGCCGACTCGGAGTGTTCGGTACTCTTTACCGGTGACGGCTTTCTCCGGCGCGGCTCGGAGATCCACCTCAAACAGCAGGCCGACGACGCCATCGCCGAGGCCGGCCACGTCGAACACACGGTCGTCTACTCCCGGCTGGGCCACGAGGCCGGTTCCGGGACCGTCCCCTGGACCGACCGCGACGAGTGGTGGGCCGAGGCCATCGAACCGCAGGACGACGCCTACGACACGAAATCGCTGTCCTCGGACCAGGAGTGTATGCTGCTGTACTCGTCTGGCACCACCGGCAAGCCGAAGGGGATCGTCCACACGCACGCTGGCGGGCTGGTCCAGCCGGCGAAGGAACTGTACTTCGCGTTCGACCACAAGCCCGGCGACCGCTTCTTCTGGGTGTCGGACATCGGCTGGATGATGGGGCCCTGGACGCTGGTCGGCAACCACGTTTTCGGGGGCACGGTCGTCATCTACGAGGGGGCACCCGACTACCCCGAGCCCGACCGGTTCTGGGAGCTGGTCGACCGTCACAAGGTCAGCGCCTTCGGCGTCTCGCCGACCGCGATCCGCGCGCTCCGGAAATACGGCACCGAGCACGTCGAGGGGCACGACCTCTCCTCGCTGCGCCTGCTTGGCTCGACCGGCGAACCCTGGGACCCGGAGTCCTGGGAGTGGTTCCTCGAGCATATCGGCGGGGGTGACACGCCGGTCATGAACATCTCCGGGGGGACGGAGGTGTTTGGCTGTTTCCTCCAGCCCGCCCCCGTTCACGCGCTCAAGCCCGGGACACTGGCCGCACCCGCGCTCGGGATGGACGTCGATATCGTCGACAGAGACGGCGAGTCCGTCGCCGACGACGGCGAGCGGGGCTATCTGGTCTGTCGCTCCTCGGCACCCTCGATGACGAAGTCGCTGTGGAGCGGCGACGAACGGTACATCGCGGAGTACTGGAGCACCTTCGACGGCATGTGGAACCACGGCGACTGGGCCCGCAAGGACGCCGATGGCTTCTGGTTTCTGGAGGGGCGGGCCGACGACGTGCTCAACGTCGCCGGCCGGAAGGTCGGCCCGGCAGAGGTCGAGGGTACACTCATCGAACACGAGGCGGTCAACGCCGCCGTCGCCATCGGCGCGCCCGACGACACGACCGGGACCGCCGTCGTGACCTACGTCATCCTCAACAAGGGCTACGAACCTGCCGAGGAGCTGCGCGAGCGGCTGCGCGACCAGGTCGGCGAGGAACTCGGCAAGCCGTTCCGGCCCCGTGAGGTGCTCTTTGTCGACGAGTTCCCCGAGACACAGAGCGGAAAGATCGTCCGCCGAATCATCCAGTCGGTGTACACCGGTGAGACGGTTGGCGACCTCTCGAGCATCGACAACCCCGGGGCTATCGAGAAGATCGAACAGGCGAAGTAGGTCAGTCGAGGGCAGCCCCGCAGGCCGAGCAGAAGCCCGCACCCGGGTCGTAGGGGTGGCCACACTCCGGGCAGCTGTGGTCGGTCGTGTCGCCCGACTCCGTGCTGTCGGCCCCGAACGACGAGGGGTCGCCGTCACCGTCGTCCGGGGGTGTATAGACCCGGGTGTTGCTCACCTCCTCGCTCACCTGCGGGTCCGTGGGGCCGGTGTCGACGGTCGGCGAGTCGTCCGGGCTGTCCTCGGTACGGCCGTCCCCCGGGTCCGCCGGATCCGGCTGTGAGCCCGCCGGTGAACCGGGGGAGCCCGAACCCGAGTTGGAGGCCGAGGATGTCGACCCCGCCGTCGAGCCGGCCGTGGCCCCTGACCCGGTGCCCGACACAGACCCGCCGGAGCCCCCCGAACCCCCCGAGGAGGTGGCGATGCCGGGGGCGCCGGGGCCGGAGCCGGCAGCACCGCCCGCCCGGGCGGTGGTCGGGCGAACAGCGTCGGGATACCGCTGGCCGGTCCGCAGTTCGGACCGTGGGACGTCCGGCTTCCGGAGCCGGTTGACCACGCTTGCGACCGTCTGGACCAGCAGGTACAGGACCGACAGCCCGGCCGGGACCGCGACGGCTACGACGACAGCGGCAGGCCGCGTCACACCGGCGACGGGTACACGCCCGTTGACCAGCCAGACCGCGCCGTCGACCCCGAGGCGCCCGGCGAAAGCCTCGGTAACAGCTACGAGGAAGCCGTCCCGTCCGGCCACGGTTGCGCCCCCGGTCAGCAGGGCGACCGAGAGGGCGAGCAGGCTGAGGCCTGCGGCCACCCAAAGCGCCCACGGGACGGACAGTGAGAAGACCCGATAGCTGTATGCGATGGTCCGCACGAGCAGGAACAGTGCCGCGAAGACGGACGCGACCAAAACCGGCCACGGCGGCCGGGTGAGGGCGACGGTCACAGCGGCAGCCGCCGCCAGAAGGGCCGCCGGCGGTACGAGCAACGCTGCCGGGTGTCGGTAGCGGTACCGCTGTGCGATGTTGCCACTCCTGTTTGTCAGCTGGCCGACCAGCAGGCCGGCCCCGGCCGCCGCCGGGACCAACACCCACGCCACGAGTGCAACAGCGGCAAGACCGGTTTTCGCTCCGGTCCAGGGCTGGGGTGCGAGTGAGACGTCCAGCGCGTTCGCACCGACGGTGAGTGCGGCCCCGGAGAGCCCGACCCACAGCGCGTAGACGGCGAGCGCGAGCAGCCCGCCGCCGAACAGTCGGGCCTCGCCGGTGACCGCGAGACGGACCGAGGAGGCGAGCTCCTCGCGTCCTTCGGCCATGTCAGGGGTGCCCGACGCTGAGGGTGACCACGCCCGAGAGGGCGAGTTCGTCGCCGGGGCCGACCAGCTGTCGGTCGCCTTTCTCCATGTGAGTGTCGTTCACGACCGTCGGGTTGTCCCCGAGGTCGACCACGTAGAACTGGCCGCCCTCACGGACGAAGCGGACGTGCTCGCGGTGGATCCGGACCGCCTTGTCCTCGTCCCCGTCGGTGTCCATGATGATCCGCCGGACCTGCCGGCCAACGGCGTCACCGTCCGCGACGCGGACCTCGCGGCCACGGGCGCTGAGCGTCAGCGCCTCCGGCGCCGGCTCGGCGGCGGCTGCTCCCGTGTCTGCGTCGTCAGCCTCCTCGCCGTCGCGGTGTGGGTCGAGATGTTCGCCACAGGACGCACAGTAACCGGCGTCCCCGTCGACGGGCGCGTCACACGCGGGACACTCGGTCAGGCGTTCGGGTTCGGGTTCGGCGTCGGTCAGGTCCGCGCCACAGGACACACAGAAGCTGTCGTCCTCGGCGACCTCGGCGCCGCAGTCGTGGCAGACGGGCTGTTCGTCACCCGTCTCGTCGTGAGGGCCGGAGGTGTCGGTGCCACACTCGGGGCAGAACTGGGCCTCGGCTGTCACCTCCGCGGCACAGCCGGGGCAGGTGAGCGTCTCGGGCTCCTCGTCGTCGGTCGGCTCGACCGGCTCCGCATCGTCCGCCGCCACGTCGTCCGACCCCGCCTCGGCGTCCTCCTCGTCAGTGCCGGGCAGGCTACCGGCGTCATCCCGGTCCCCAGCACCTGCCTGCCCGCTCCCCTCTACCGGGGTCTCTCTGTCCGGGGTCTCCGAGACACCCTCACCGGTCGTGTCTCCCGCGGCGCCATCGGCCTCCCCGTCCGCTCCGGAGTCGGCAGGCTCGAAGGCACCCCAGGAGTCGTCAGCGCCGCCGTCGGGCTCGTCGGGGTCCTCTGACGGGCTCTCCGCGCCGGACGCGTGCTCGGGGTCCGAGCCACCGCGGGTGAACGACTCCCCGGTGTCCGCCTCGCTGTCTGCCGTAGAGGCCGGCGAGTCCGCCTCGGCCGCCTCCTCGTCCGACTCGGGTCCGGTCGCGGACGCTCCCGTCTCCGCCGACCCCTCGTCGCCGGTCCGGTCATCGACCTCCTGGCGCCACTCGCCGCAGTCAGGGTTGGTACACCAGCCGCCGGCGGCCATCGGGTCGAACTGTTCGCCACAGACCGGGCACTCGACGGTCGAGCCGGTACCTTTGCTCATACCCTGAGATGTTGCCAAGCGGGCAAAAAAGCTGTTGCCCGTTTCGGGGGTCGTCACCTCGGTTCGGGTCGTGTCGACGGCTCAGTTGCTACCACCGACGGTGGACCCGTCGCTCACTCGCGGCGGTGTGAGACACCCAGTGGTGTCGTTGTGGGTCGTGACCGTCGCCGTACCCGCCGGCGATGTGGAGCGGCACATGACCTGGGTGCCCGGGGCCGGGCGCCTGTCCGGCGACTACAGCCGCTCGACGACCGCCGCGGTCACGTCCGCGGTTCCGGCCTCGCCACCCAGGTCCGGGGTGCGTGGGCCCTCCGTCAGCGTCGCCTCCACGGCTTCCCGGACACGCGCGGCCTCCTCGGAACAGTCAAGATGGTCAAGCAGCATCGCCGCCGAGAGAAGCATCGCCGTGGGGTTGGCAATCCCCTGTCCGGCGATGTCGGGCGCGGAGCCGTGGACCGGCTCGAACAGCGCGTTCTCGTGGCCGATATTGGCACTGGGCAACAGTCCGAGCCCGCCGACCAGCCCGGCAGCCAGGTCCGAGAGCATATCGCCGGCGAGATTGGGGCAGATGACCACCCCGTAGTCCTCGGGGTGGGTGACGAGGTGCATCGCCAGGGCGTCCATCAGCGCGGTGTCGTAGTCGGCGCCGTTGCCCGCGTGGTCGTCGGTGTGTGGCACCGACCGCTCCTCGGCTACCCGCTCGGCGGTCTCCAGAAAGAGCCCGTCGGTCTCGCGCATGACGTTTGCCTTGTGTGCGACGGTCACGTCGTCGTATCCGTTCTGCCGGGCATACCGGAAGCCGTACTCGGCGATCTCCCGGGAGGCGTCCTCGGTGACGACACGGGTCAGCGTCCGTACGCCGTCGGTTATCTCGGCCTCGAGCCCCGCGTAGACCCCCTCGGTGTTCTCCCGGATAAAGACGAGGTCGGTCTCGGGTTTCACCGCGTCCAGCCCCGGGTAGGCACGGGCCGGGCGGACGTTCGCAAACGAGCCAACGACCTCCCGCAGCGGGAGGATCACGTCGGCGGCCGTCTCCCCGGCCGCGCCAAACAGCGTCGCGTCGGCGGCATCGGCTGCCGCACGGGTCTCCCCCGGCAGCGCCTCCCCGGTCTCCGCCAGTGTCGTGTCACCTGCCGTCGCGTGGGTGAAGCTCAGGTCGACATCCACCGCCTCCAGCACCTCCACGGCCGCCGGCGTCACTTCCCGCCCGATCCCGTCACCCGGGATGACCGCGATATCGTGAGTCATGCCCCGACCTGTGCCCGGCGGGCGCATGGGGGTTTCGGTCACACCGGGCCGCCGCTGGACGCGTGACAGCATAGTTGCCGGCCGGGCACAGGTGGCGACCGGTAAGCGTTAGCACAGCACCAGCGAGAGTAGTGGTATGGATGATATCTTCGTCGCGAGCCTGATGTCCACGGACCCCGTCACAGTAACTAGGGATACCCCGGTCAGGGACGCCGCCCAGCACCTCCGCGAGCGGGGGATCGGGTCGCTGGTCGTCGCCGACAATCACGGCCGGGTCGAGG
>CAZQZE010000041.1:0-13429 GCA_964597715.1 uncultured Halobacteriales archaeon | reverse complement strand
GGCCGTTGTTCTCTGCGGGACGACCCCACTAAGGGCCGTTTGGGGTCACACCGGTATCGCGGTTCGCGTACTGAAACACCACCACGACCGGTTGACCGAGATAAAAAACCGGAGGAGCCCTGCCGGAAACACCCCCGCCGACTGTGTTTCGGGACGGTGGTGGCGGTTCGCGGCCGAGTTGCCCTTACCCGCCCACCTGCGACGGGGTTGGCTGGCACCGGCGAGTCCTGCTGTCCTCCCGGCAGGCTGACTCGCGCCCGCCGGCGGCGACAACACCGCCGGCGTGTTCGGTCAGGGTCACAGGCCTCCGGGCGGCAGACGGCCGTACCTTTAGGGGATTTGCGTCTAGTTACGTCTCTATGGTACAGGGCGTCGCCGCAATCGGGGTCCTCCTCGGGGCAGTTGGGGTCTTTGTGGCCGGCGTTGCCTACACCTCTCAGACCGTCTTCAGGGAGAGACTCAGTGAACACCGTCGTGAGACGGCTGGACTACTCGGACTGTGGACCGTCTCGCTTCTCCTCGTCTTCGTCTCCGGTGTGGTTGCCCGGCCAGCGAACACCGGGACCACCGAACAGCGGTATGTCGAGGCGCTCGCGCTGGCGGGAACGCTCGTGACGCTGCAGTACCTGTCGGCCAGTATCACCTTCGAGTGGCGGTTTGACCAGTGGTCCGACGCCGTCCGCTCGACGCTGCGGAGGATTGTGGTCCTGAGCGGGGTGCTAACCGGGCTCGGAGCGGTTCTCCTCATTAATCCACCAGTGACGGACCGGGTTGGCAGCGCGGGGCTCTACGGCATCACAGCCATCTGTGTGAGCTTTTTCGTCTCGGTTCTCGCCGCTTTCCGGTACGCTCCGCCGGAGGTGAGCACACAGGACCCGCCGGCGCCTCCGGACCCACCGGTCGAGCAGCGAGAGACAGTCGTCGGCGAGTCTCCGGACGACGATGACGGGCCATTCGCCGGCACCGCCTTCGAGCCGGCACCCTCCTCGGAGCGGCCGGACGGCGGGGGCTCCGGGGCATCAGAGACAGACGACGCCGACGAGTAACCCGGCCGGGGGCGGCCAGGTGGCGAACGCCAGGTGCCAGGTGTCCGCACACGGAGACGGGGTGTGTCGCCTCCACGGACGCGCTACACCCGCAACTGCGGTTGCCTACGGCAGGACCATCGGATGGGGCACAGTTGCAGGCGCTGCAAATCTGCGACACTCCTTTTTCAGCCCCGGTCCTAACTGACCCTGGCGGCGACCATTGCCGCCCTACTCCCCCTGCCCCACCCCCCGTGGTCACCAGCCCCCTGGTGTCACATGTTTTTTGCCGCGCGTTGGCCCCCGCACTCGAACATGTGTCATACAGCAACCCCTCCAACTCGGCCGCAAACCTGGGCGCCGGCCACCCCCCATAGCCTGTCACGTCCAGCACGACCTGCCGGGACGGCACGGCCGCCGTTGTCAGCCCCCAGTCACTCCGGAATACGGCCTCCGTGACTCCCCGTAGCCAGACGGTCGACGGTGACACCGTCGATAACGACCTGTATCCCGCCGGACCGGAGGCGCTCGGCGGAGACCTCCCACCCGTGGGCCCGCGCCAGCGTCCGGATGTTGGGGCCGCACATCCCGGCCTCCGATGTCGGCACGGCGGAGCCGTACTCGAACAGCCCCTCGGTGTCGTCGAACTGGAGTGAGTCGCCCCTGACCTGGACCCGTATCTCCCCGTCCCGCACCCCTACGACGAGCTCCGAGGCCTCCAGTGTTACCGCCAGCCGCGTCGCGTTCTTGACGAGTTCGTCGACCCGGGTCTCGTCGGCCCGGACCCGGCCGTCACCCTCGACCCGGAGTGTCACGTCACCGGTGTCCACGGAGTCGTACGCTCGCTCCGTGACCTGCCCGAACTGCAGCGGCGACGGGTCGGTGACCGACTGGCTCAACTGCGCCAGCGTAGTCAGGTCGCCCACAATCTCGGTCATCCGGTCGTTCGCGTCACTGACCGTCCCGACCATCTCCGTCGCCTCGTCGACCCTGCCCTGCTCAAGCGCCTCGCGAATGAGGGCCAGGTTCGCGTCGGCGATGGTCAGTGTGTTCCGGAGCTCGTGTGCGACCGCGGCGGCAAAGCCGTCCAGTTGCTCGGCCTGTCGCTGCAGTTCCCGCCGCTGGCGCTCGACCTGTGTGACGTCGGTAGTCACGACCGCCCGGCCGACCGAGTGGGGACCCACTGTCAGGGCTGTCTCACTCAGCACATAGTACTGTGTCTCCCCGTCCTGCTCGAAGCTGAGGATCTCAGCCTGGCCGTCCCACGAGGTGGGCCCCTCGGGCTCGCTACCGGCCTGGCCCCTCCTCTCGGCCGTCACGTCATCGAAGGACGCCTCGGCCTCGAGCGCCGGAAAGAGGCGCCGTGCGGCGGCGTTGAAATCACGGACGATGTCGTCCTCGTCGACGATAATAATCCCCTCGTCGATACGGTCGATGACCTGCCGGTGGGCCGTCCAGCGTGCCGACTCGAAGGTATCCTCCGCCAGATAGAGCGCACCGATAGCAAAGGCAGCAACGCCGAGTGGCTCGTAGTTGCTCGCGACAAGCTGTGGCAACACGAGGAATCCGGCCAGGTTTAGCACGACCGGCAGCCCCGTGAGGCTGACGAGCGCGGCCAGCCCTGTCGTCCTGATATCGGACTCGAGAAACAGCTGAAAGAGCATGTAGAAGCCGACCGCAGTCAGCGAGTAGGCCAGCAGGGTTGCAACGAGGTGCAACTCGAGGAGTTGGATGTTGGTGTGCGGAAAGGGCGTGGCGACCCGCTCGGCGGTGAAGTACAGCCCGTGGACCGGGTTTGTGAGCTTGAGCGCGCTGATGCCGAGAAAGACCGCGAGGGCGGCCCGCCGGAGGGCCGGCTCGCGGTGGTAACGCTGCCCGGAGTACGCCGAGCAGAAGTACAGCCACGCCCCGACGGTCGCGAGCCCGGCGACGAGCCCGGCCTGATACGACGCCTCGGCGACGGCCACCGGCAGGTCGACAAACAGTGTCAACTCGCCCAGTGCCCAGACCGCCGAGAAGACGAGGAGGCCAGCGAGCCCGTATCGGGTCTCCGCGTGGGAGATACGTCTGACCCGCCACGTGGCGAGCAGACAGCCCAGTGTGGCGAGTCCGAACGCCACAATGTGAGCGACCTGAAACATCTGAGCCCAACTCGACCGCTCTCAACTCAACCAACAGTGAATCGAGTGTTAAGGCTACTGGCCGATGACGCCCGAGGCTGGCTCTCTCGAACACTGCCGGTCTGACGGCGACGGTCGTCCCCCGGAGCGTGTGCGGTGGCCGCCGGGAGGGGTAGCCCGGAGGCGTCGAGGCCGCGGCCGCTTCAGGCGTCGAGTCGGTCACACAGCGCCGCAAAGGAGTCGACGGCGAGTGTCGGCTCGGGGCCGAAGGAGGGCCACTCGCCGCCCGTGCCCTCCCGCCGGAGGTGGACGCCCTGCATCCCGGCGTTCATCCCGCCCTGGACGTCGACCCAGTGGGCGGTGACGTGGGCAATCCGGTCGGGCTCGACGCCGAGCCGGGAGGCGGTGTGCTCGTAGAGTTCGCTTGCAGGTTTGAGCCGCTGTATCTCGTCTGCGCTGACCAGCTCCGCCACGGTGTCCTCGATGCCCGCCGACGCCGCCAACCCGTCGAGCATCTCCGGGTCGCCGTTCGAGCAGACCGACGGCCGGTACCCTGCCTCGGCCAGTCGGCGGACAGCCGCCGCGGCTCCCTCGACGGGCTCCAGGTCGTGGTACACTGTGTTGAGCTCCCGCAGCCGTTCCTCGGGGAGGTCGACACCCTCCGCCCGGAGGGCATCCCGTAGCCCGTCGAGGTGTAACTCGAAGTAGGTCCTGTACTGGTCGAGGTCATTCGCCACCGTCGAGTAGGTGAGCGCGTTCGAGCGCCAGCGCCGGGCGACGGCCGCGGGGTCCGCGACCAGGTCCTCTAACACCCGCGCGGCCGAGGTGGTGTCCACGAGTGTGCCAAAGGAATCGAAGGTGACGACCGCCACCCGGTCGGCGTCGAAACTCCCTGTCATGCCTTCCTCGACGGCACGGGGACACATACAGTTTGGTCCCCCGAGCGGGTCACTCCCAGCCGGCCGGTCCGGACCCCGACCTCTAAGACGCGGGAGCCGGTATCCAAGTGAAGATGCCACTGACGAACGCCACAGCCGAGCAACTCCCACTCTCCGACCTCACGGTTGTCGACCTCACACAGGTGATCGCCGGCCCCTTTGCCACGATGTTACTCGGCGACCTCGGCGCGGAGGTCGTGAAGATCGAGGCTATCGGCCGGGGCGACCGCGCCCGGGAGTTCAGCCCGTACCCCGAGTACTTCGACACGGTCAACCGGAACAAACACAGCGTCGCGCTCGACCTCAAGGCCGAGGAGGGCCAGGCGGTCGCGCGCCGGCTACTGGAGGACGCCGACGTCTTTATCGAGAGCATGAAACCCGGTCGAGTCGAGCGGTTCGGGCTGTCCTACGAGGCGGTCCGCGAGTTCAATCCGGAGATCGTCTACTGCTCGGTCAGCGGCTTTGGCCGGGGCAGCCCCTACGAGGACGTCCCTGCCTGGGACATGGTGGTACAGGCGATGAGCGGGATCATGTCGATCACCGGCACCGAGGAGACGCCGCCGCTGTGGTCCGGGCTGCCCAGCGGCGACCTGGCGGCGGCGACCTACACCGTTCAGAGTGTCCTCGCCGCGCTGTACGCCCGCGAAACCGGGCAGATCGAGGGGGAGTGGGTCGAGGTGCCGATGTTCGACGCCGCCATCTCCTGGCTCTGTGCCCGGGCGGGCTACACCTGGGGCACCGACGAGCCGTTTCCCCGGTTTGGCACCTACCACCCCTCCGCGGCCCCCTTCGGTGTCTTCGAGGCTGCCGACGGTTCGCTCGTCATCGCGGCGAGCACGGACAGCCTCTGGCAGGCGCTGTGTGCCGAACTGGACCGTCCGGACCTGCTGACCGACGACCGCTTCGACGACGGTAATACGCGGGTCGAGCACACCGACCAGTTACACGACGAACTCGAAACGACACTCGCGGCGGCGACCGTCGAGGAGTGGGTCGACCGGCTCCACGACGCGGGCGTTCCTGCGGGGCCGATCCACGACACGGAGTCGGTCTGGGCGGACGACCACGTCACCCAGCGTGGGCTGAAAGTCACCGCCGAACGCGACCAACGACAGGACGCACAGATGGTCGACCACCCCATACACTTCCGGAATCTGGCGACCAGCCTCCGGGTCCCCCCACAGGAACTCGGGGAGAGCACCGACGACGTGCTCGCCGAACACGGCTACAGCCCCGAGGAGGTCGAGCGCCTCCGCGAACAGGGGGTCGTCGACTGAGAGGGGCCAGAGCCGGTTACCGGTGCTCGCCGACCCCGGGTCGCGACACCTGCGACCGTCGAGAGTCCGTCTGCGGCCTGTCCGACGCGGGCTACGCCCCGCGGAGGTCGTGGAGGACCTCCTCGGCGTGCCCGTCGGGGTCCGCGAGCGCGGGGTCGTAGACGCCGACGACATCCCCGTCGGCGACGGTGACGGTTACCCGGTCGGTGTACCCCTCGCTCGTGTCGACGCCAAAGGCCCCCGCCACGTCGCCGTCGGGGTCCGCGAGCAGGTCGAAGGTAACCCCCTCCTCGTCGGCAAAGTCGGCGTGGGTCTCGACGTCGTCCATCGAGACCCCGTAGACGGTGATACCCGCCTCCCGAAACGCCGGGAGTGTCTCCTGGAAGTCGTTTGCCTCGATAGTGCAACCGCCGGTGAAGTCCTTCGGGTAGAAGTAGACCACCGCCGGCTCCTGAAAGTCGGGGGTGACTGTCTCGCCGTGCTGGTTCTGTGCGCTGACCGCCGGTGCATCCGCACCTGGCTGGAGCATACCACCCGCTCGAACCCCCAGCAGCCTATGCGTTTGGGTCCTTGGGGGTCGGAGGCCGCTGCTCGCCGGTGTGGTCCGGGTGGCTCGGAAGCCACCCGTGGGGCTTACCAGTCGCGCTCGAACTCCACGCCAAACATCTCCGCGGAGGAGGGCGGCGGGTTCGACCCCTCGACGAGCGCGTATCGGTCGAAGTCCTCGACACCCACAGTCGCCAGCAGTTCCTCGTCGTAGAAGGAGTGGCCGTCGACCTCCGCCGGGTCGCGGTCGAGGAGGACGGAGGTTGCGTCGCAGTAGACCTGTGGGCTCCGCCAGTCCTCCTCGCTGCCCATCCCGAAGTACCGGGTCGCACGGGTCTCGATGGCGGTAACGGGCCACAGCGTCGACGCGGCGATGTCCTCCTCCTCGCCGGACAGCGAGAGCGTGATGAACGCCATCCCCATCTTCGAGAAGGCGTAGGGGGCCATCCCGGGGACACGGTCGACCTCCAGGGGCGGCGCGTTCGTGACCACGCGCCCCCCGCCGTCGCGAAGCGCCGGCAAGGCTGCCTGGGTCATCGCGTAGGTCCCGCGGACGTTGACCTCCATCAGCAGGTCGAACCGCTTCATCGGGAGGTCGCCGACCTCCCCCATCTGAATCGCGCTGGCGTTGTTGATGAGGAGGTCGAGTTGGCCGAACTCCTCGAGCGTCTCGTCGACGACGCGCTGACAGTTGTCGGGGTCGCGCACGTCGAGTTGGACCGCGAGGGCGTCCGAGCCGCGCTCGCGGACCGCGTCGGCGGTCTTGTGGATCGTCCCCTCGAGGTCGGAGTCGCTGTCGTCGACGGTCTTGCCCGTCGAGACGATGTCGGCGCCGTGGTCGGCGAGTTCGAGCGCGAGCGCCCTGCCGATGCCGCGTGTCGACCCGGTAATAACTGCAACCTGTCCCGAGAGGTCGGGGGCTGGTACTGCCATGCAGTCTCGGTCGGCCCCCACGGGCAAAAAGCTACCCTGCGTTCCGCGGAGCGGACCAGGGTGGACCGGGCCACACCGGCGACCACAAGAGCCAACACACCGCCGGTCACAGCCGGTGGCATGGGCCGCGTTACCGACCTCGCACCGGCCGGACTCGTCCCCGCGGCCTGGCTGGTCGCCGCCGGCGCCCACCGGGGGATGGTGAGCGAGCGGACACTCCTGGTCGCGCTCGTGGTGATGGACGTGTTGCTCCTGGCGTTTATCATCGCCGGCGCGGCCGAGATGACCGGGCCGGTGTTGCGTGTCTGGCGGCTGGTGCTGGTCGCCGGTCTCCCGCTCACGCTCGCGGGTACCGTCGGGCTCTGGCTCTCGCCGCCAAACGGGGCGCTGTTGCGGATATCGGTGTACGGCTGGATGGCCCTCCCCGGCCTCGCGTACCTCAGGACCGGCACCCTCGTGCCCGACGCGCCCTTCCGGCAGGTGTATCTCCTCGCCGGCGCGCTCTCGCTTGCGGGCGCGGTCACCTACGCGGCCGCGACCGGGGCCGGCATCGGTCCGGAGTGGGTTCTCGCCGGCCTCGCGGTGGTGGGGGCCGGGCAGAGCGCCGGTATGGTGACCGCGGCGGCACAGAACAGCTAAGCCCGCTCGCCGGCCTCTCGCCCCGCCTCGCTGCCTTTTGGGGTGCCCGCGGGACCGCGCAGTTTCCGGAGGCTCTCGTGGGCGCCGACGACCATCGCGGGCACCAGTAGCATGAAGATGTGTTCCTCGAGGGGGACCCCGACCAGTTCGACGCCGGTCCGCAGGGGAATCTCGAAGACGCCGACGGTCAGTGTGTACCAGTCCCACGCGAGCGCGAAGGGGTACAGCACCAGGACAGTCCGGGCGGCCGCCCACCACGCCCCCGCGTACGCCAGGAGCGCGAGCGCGACCGTTCCCCACATGAGCTCGGTGGCCAGGTAGGTGTACTCGCCGAAGACGGTGATGTCGGGCAACACACCAGCCGAAAGGGGCCGGCGGAAAAAAAGCGTGTGCGCCGACCCGCCGGTCACGGCCTTTCGGTGGACGCCTCGGGCGTGGCAACAAGAACCAACTTTGATTACCGCGCGAGTAGAACACCTAAGGAGAGGAACCCTACGATGGATATCGCCGATATCGCGACCAGCGAGTACGTCGCCGTCGAGACTGACGAACGACTGGGACAGATCAGGTCGATATTCGATCGCGAGAACCCGAAGGGGCTCATCGTCACCGAGGACGAGGCGTACGCCGGCGTGCTCGCCCAGCGCCAGCTCGTCCAGTCCCGGATCGACGACGACGCCAAAGTCGAGCGGCTGATGCAGTCAGCCCCAAAGGTCGACCGGACTGCCGACGTCCGGGAGGTCGCCCGCGTGCTCGTCGAGGGCAAGACAAAGATCGCCCCCGTCTTCGAGGCCGACCAACTGTGGGGGATCGTCTCCGAGGACGACATCCTCGAGACTGTCTTGGAGAACCTCGACGCGCTCACCGTCGGGGAGATCGCCACCGACGACGTCGTCACGGTCGACGAGGACACGAATATCGGCCGCGTGATCAACCTCCTCCGGGAGAACGACATCTCCCGGCTCCCCGTCCTCGACGAGGATGGCTACCTCTCGGGGCTGGTGACGACCCACGATATCGTCGACGTGGTCGTCCGGGACATGGACAAGACCACCCGCGGCGACCGCGGCGGTGACAACGACCGGGTGCTCGATATCCCCGTCTACGACATCATGTCGAGCCCCGTCGAAACGACGACCCACGAGGAGTCCGTGGAGGCGGCTGTCCAGCGGATGTTCGACGGCGACTACGCCGGGTTGGTGGTCACCCCTGGGGACGACGACCGTGTCGTCGAGGGGGTCGTCACCAAGACCGACGTGCTCCGGGCGCTGACCTACACGGAGGAGGAGCACATGGACGTCCAGATCACCAAAATCAGCCTACTGGAGGCGCTCTCCCGCGACCAGGTCCGCCAGCAGATCGAGAGTGTCGTCGACAAGTACCAGCAGATGCAGGTCCAGCACGCTCACGTCCGCTTCCAGGAACACAAGGAGACCCACCGAGGCACGCCGCTGATCCAGGCCCAGATCCGGTTGCGGACCAACAAGGGCCAGGCCGCCGGCTCGGGCGAGGGCTACGGCGCGGACAACGCCTTCCGGGTCGCACTCGACAAGCTAGAACGGAACGTCCTCGAACTCAAAGGTGTCCGGGCCGACGAGGAGTACCGTGGCCAGTTGCTCCGAAAGCTCGGGGAACTCTAAGCCCACCACCGTTTTTCGGCTCGGACTCGCCTTCGGCGAATCGCGTGGCGGCGACACCGTCACGGCCACCGATTGCGGGCCGACGGCCCGCAACCCGCTCGCGGCAGAGCCGTGGGCGAAAAAGACTTATTCGCTCACTTTGCTCACGGCAGAGAAGCTGTCTCGCTCTGTGGCCGGAGTACGTCCGGGTGCAAGAAGGACCGGAGGTCCCCCTCTGCTCGGCGGGTGGTGGGGTCCGACGGCCACTGTGTCTCGCCCTCTACTGTGTCGTTTTCACAGCGGTCCCAGCGCGAACGCCACCTGAGAAAGCCGACTCTTGGAGAGGAGCGGGCGTGGGGCTTTCGAGTCGGGGGCGGGAAACTCGGGAGTCCCACTGACAAGCCCACCCGTTCACGGGTGGGTAGCTGACCTGCGCGCCCACTCGACCATCCGTTCGTATGTGTCGTCGGTCCGGAGCGCGTCGGTGTCGCCAACCAGGACCAGTGCCTTCTTCGCCCGCGTGAGCGCCACGTTGACCCGGCGGTAGTCCTCGAAGATCGGGCTGTCGAGGCTGCCGGTCGCGACAAAGGAGACGATAACCACCTCGGTGCTGGAGCCCTGGAACCGGTCGACCGTGTCGACGGTCACCCCGTCGCCGACCCGTTTGCCGACCTCGGCGACCTGTGCGCGGTAGGGCGCGATGACACCGATATCGTCGGGGTCGACACCCGCCTGGCGGTACGCCGCGACGGTCTCGGCGACCGTCGCCGCCTCGGTCGGGTTCGTGTTCCCCTCGCTCGCTCCGCCGGGGTCGACAAAGGCCACGCGTTCCTGGAGGCGGGCCGGCAGGTCGTCGACGCGAACACCCGGCAGGTCACCGACGTGCTGTGCCGCAACCTCGGCGGTCGCCGGCCTGAGCCTGCCCTCGTAGAACTCCTGGGAGGCAAAGGCCTGGACCCGCTGTGCCATCCGGTACTGCCGGTCGAGCATGACCGACGCCTCGGGGTGGGCCGCCCTCAGCCTCGCGAACAGGCTCTCCGAGAGGGTGTACTCGCCGTCCCCGTCGTCCTCGCTCTGTACCACCGGGGGGAGCTGGTGGTGGTCACCGACGAGGACGAACCGGTCGGCAAGCGTCGTCGCGGCGAGTGTCCCGGGCTCGGTGAGTTGGCCGGCCTCGTCCACAACGGCGGCGTCGAAGGACTGCTCGCGCAGCACCCGCGAGCCACACGAGGCGGTGGTAGCCGCGACCACGCCTGCCTCCTGTAACCGGGCCGCACAGTCCTCAGGGTCCCCCGCGGTCTGGAGCCTGTAGGACTGCATGTCCTCGCGAATCCCGCTCTCGGTCCCCACCCGGACGATGTCGGTGAAGCCCTGCGCCTCGAGGGCCTCGATGGCGTTGTCGACTGCACGGTTTGTGAACGCCGAGAGTAACACCCGTTCGCCCCGCTCGACCATCGCCCGGACCGTCCGCGCCAGCGTGTAGGTCTTTCCCGTCCCCGGAGGGCCGTGGACGAGCGCGACGTCCTCGGCCCCGACCGCCGCCCGTACCGCCCGGTCCTGGGCGTCGTTGTTGTCGATGAACGTCTCACCGGGGGCCGAGAACGCGGGCTCCCGACGGCCAAAGAGCACCGCCTTATCGTCGGCGGGCTGTGTCAGGAGAGCGTCGTGTAGCGCCGTCAGCATCCGGTCTGCGCCCAGCTCTGAGGGGTAGACGTCGAGCCGCCGCAGTTCGACCGGCTCGTCGGCCGTGACGACCACGTCCCTGTCCGGGCCACCCAGCCGCTCGACGCGGGCCAACTCGGCGGTGCCTCCGACCGGGTCGCCGTCGCTGGCCAGCACCACATCCCCCTCGCGGATCTTCGAGACCGCGCCGGTCCCGCGGGCGCGCAACTCCCAGCGACCCCCGTCGAGCTGTTTTGTCCCGAGAGGTTCCAAGTCCACGAGTGCCCGGTCGTCCGCCGCCCGCTCGCCGGGCTCCTGTTCCCAGAGCTTGGCGTACTCGCGGTGGACGGCCGCCCGCTCGCGCTCGATGGCGGCATAAAAGCCCTCGAAGTACGCCTGCTCCTCGTCGGGGACCGCGGTCCCGACCTGGCCGGCCTTTGACTCCTGGTCGAGCCGGCCGGAGACGGCCATACAGGTGTCCTGTTCGAAGCAGTACTCACACTTGGCGTCTGCCTCGTAGCCCGTCGGGACGTCGCTGTCGTGTTCCATCGCGGCCAGGTGGTTGCGCTCCCGGAGGACGAAATCGAGCAACCCGGACCCGACCGAGAAGTCCTTTGCCGGCGAGAGGTCGCCGTCCTCATCGTCGAGTGCGGCGTTTTTTGTGTACAGCAGGGTGCCGGTGTCGGGGGCCTCACCGCGTCGCTCCTCCAGCACCAGGGCGTAACAGGCTGCCTGGACCTTGTCCTGAAAGCGGGGGTCCCGGCGGGTGTTTTTCCCGGTCTTGAGTTCGACGGGTGCGCCGTTGCGGACGGCGTCGGCCCGCCCTTTGAGCCCGTAACGCTCACTGACCAGTGTCTGCTCGGAGCGCCACTCGTCGTCGCCGCTCAGACGGCCCTGCCGGAGCCAGGCCTCGATGGCGCCGGCGTGCTGACGGACTGTCTCCGCGGTTGCCTCCCGGTCGGCCCCCAGCAGCCCCAGGTCCAGTCCGGCCTCGTCGACACGGGCCTGGACACTCTCCTCGAGGTCCCGCCCGCGCAACAGGTCGCCGAACACCTCGTGGACGACCGTCCCCGTCACGACCGGCTCGGCGAGCGGCGTCCCGCCGAGCTTGTTCAGGTAGTACATCCGCGGACACTGGACCCACGAGCGGATGTCGGTCACGTCCACCAGAAAGTCCGGCTCGACGACCACGCGCGTCTCCCCGCCGGTGGTGTACTGGGTCTCGCCGCGGTACTCGCGCTCTTCGGCGTCGTAGACCGCAAACTCCATGCCCGGTTCGAGATACTCGCCGGTTTCGGCCCAGTCACCCCACAGCGTCACGGTGGTCGGCTCCCCGCGGCCCCGGTCGGGCCGGACCGTCACCTCGAGCAGGTCGCGCTCGCCGTACTGGGTGTCGACGGTCTTTCCCTCGCCGACCTCGGTGACGGCACCACGGAGGTTCACGGGAACTGCAGGGGTGGACCGTGCAAAACGGTGTCGGTGGCGGTGTCTCCGTTAGCGACCCCCGCCCCTGCGGGGTCGGGCTCGGCCCCCTGTGTTGTGCCGTGCGCGCCCCACAGTACGAACGCGCCAACCGATTCCCGCAGGGGTGTGACGCGCTCTCAGCCCCGCCCGCGTTCGCCCACGTTCCTCACTCTCTGTCCAGTTCGTCGACGAGTTCCGCCGCCACGCCGGTGTAGCTCGCCGGTGTCAGCGCCCGGAGTTCCTCCCTGACGTCCGCCGGGATGTCGAGCTCCGCAAAGAGGGCCCGGAAGTCGGCCAGCGTGACCTCCTCGCCGCGGGTGAGCGCCTTCACCCGCTCGTAGGCGTCGGTGTGCCCCTCCCGGCGCAGCACCGTCTGGACAGCCTCACCGATGACCGCCGGCGTTGTTTCGAGGTCCTCGCGCATCACCTGCTCGTTGGGGACGACCGTGCCCAGCCCGGTCCCGAGCTTGTCGTAGGCGATGAGACAGTGAGCGAGCGCCCCGCCGATGTTGCGCTTGACCGTCGAGTCGGAGAGGTCCCGCTGGAGCCGGGACGTGGTGATGTAGTCGCCGAGGAAGACGAGGTCGGCGTTTGCCTTCGAGAGGTTTCCCTCGGCGTTCTCGAAGTCGATTGGGTTGACCTTGTGTGGCATCGTCGAGGAGCCGGTCTCGCCCTCGACGGCCTCCTGGCCGAGATAGCGGTCGGAGACGTAGAGCCAGCAGTCAAGCGCCAGGTCGAGCAGGATACTGTTCGCGCCCCGGAGCGCGCCAAACAGCGTCGCGAGGTCGTCACACGGATTCACCTGCGTGGCCAGGGGCCCGTGTTCGAGACCGAGGTCGGCAACGAAATCCGCGGAGAACGCCCGCCAGTCGGTGTCCGGGTAGGCGGCGTAGTGGGCGGCGTAGCTCCCGCTCGCGCCCGCGAGCTTCCCCGAGAGCCCGTCGACGGCGGTCTCGACCCGGCCGAGCGCCCGACCCAGCCGTGTGGCGTAGACCGCAAGCTCCTTGCCGAAGGTCGTCGGGGTCGCCGGCTGCCCGTGTGTGCGGGCCAGCATCGGCACGTCCCGGTGCTCGCGGGCCATCCCCGCGAGGGTGTCGCGAACCGCCCGCAGTTCGGGAAGCACCACCTCCCGGACGGCCGGGCCGACCAGCAGCCGGTGGGCGAGGTTGTTGACGTCCTCGCTGGTGAGCGCGAAGTGGACCCACT
>CAZQZE010000040.1:0-13459 GCA_964597715.1 uncultured Halobacteriales archaeon | reverse complement strand
GCTGGATGTCCTCGATGTTCTCCTGGGCGGCCTCCTCGCCGATCTTCGGGACCGAACCGGCCCCGCGGCCGCCCGTCCGTTCCTTCCCGATGAGGATCTTCGTGTCGGCGTCGACCTCGTCGGCGAGGTGTTGGGCGTCGGTGTTCGCGGCCACGAGTTTCGCGCCGTGGATCCCCTCCTCGGTCATCCGCGTGACGGTGTTACCGCCGGCCCCGCCACAGCCGACGACGGTGATCTTCGTCTCCAGGTCATCGACGACATCGGCCAGTTCCTCGTCGGTCATCCGGCCGCTGGTCGACGGCTCGCCGGTCGAGGACTCCGGCGGCGTCGTCCCGTCGGCCTCCGGGGCTCCGTTTGTTACCTCCTGTCGCTCCTCCTCGGCCTCCTCGATGGCATCATCGATAATGGAATCCATTTTAAAAATTCTCTAACACACCGACTGTTATGAGTTTTCCCCTGTGTCTGACGCACGTCTGACTGTTTTCGAAATTGAGAATACCGTGTCCCGTTCCGTGCGGACCGCCTCCGGCGGCACCCGTTCCCCGTCTACCTCGACGGCCTCCCCGTCGGCGAGTCTGCCGAACTTCGGCCCCTCCGGGACACCCAGTGTTCGCGCCTTCTCCGGGTCGAAGGCGGTTTCGTGGGCGATAACCACCTCGTCGCCCCCGTGCTCCCCCGTCTCCTGCCCCCCCTCTGCCCGCCGCGTCACGCCGTCGTACCCTGTTTCCAGCACGTCGACCAGCCCGTCGACGACCGTCTCGTAGTCCCCGGGGCTCCGGAGGACAGCCGGCCCGGTCGGACGGGTCCCACCCTGGTCGGTCACGAACGCCAGTGTCCGCGCCTCGAGCACCCCTCGGGTTCGCTCGCGGTCGACCCCTCGGACCGCCGCCAGCAGGTCCTCGGGGAGCGCCGCGACGACGAACCCCGCCGGGTCGTCGCCCGCGTGACCGCTCGCGTCCCCGTCTCTCCTCGCCGGGTCGCCAAAGCGCACCCCCTCCTCGACGGTTGCCACAGCCGACTCGACAGCGTGGACGAACGGGAGCGGGACACCGTCGGTCTCCCGGACCCACGTCTCGCCGACAACCCGCCCGCCGGCGGCCTCGACGGCCGCCGTAGCCGCCGGCCGCTCACTCCCCAGAAGGGCGTAGCCGGCCCGACTCTCCGTCAGTGCCCGCCGGATGAGGGGGCGGAGTTCCCCCTCGTCAAGTGTATCCAGCCCCCAGTCGGCGGCGACGTGGCCGACCGCCCAGTCGGTCTCCCGCGTGACCCGCTCGAACCGGGGTGCGTAGTGGCCGCCGCCGACGCCGAGGAGGTGGCGCCTGTCCCTATCCCCGCCCTCGTCCTCGCCTGTTGTCCGGGCTGGTCCACCGGGTGGCTCGGGGTCACGGTCCGGGGGGACGCCACGCAGGTCGAGCACCGCCCGGGCGACCGCCCGCGCCGCGTCGGGGTCGGCCCACGCCGTCGGACCGCTGCCGACCTCCACGAACATCGAGGGGGCGCCGACGTCCGTGGGCCCGTGGTGGGTGCACTCTGTGCCGACCTCGTAGCCCTCGGGGGCGTGGGTGGCCAGCCTATCGAGGGCGCGGGCGTGGGCGTTCGGGCAGGCGCGGGCAAACGCGTTCGCCTCGCCGCCGTGGTCGGCGGGGCCGACGTTGCCGGTGTGGTGGGCGGTCAGCAGCCGGCCCGTCTCCCCGGAGTGCCGGGAGACAAAGACCAGGAGCCCGGGGTCGTCGAAGGCCTCCGCCGGCCGCTCCAAGTCGAGGTGGAGGGGGTCGAACTCCCGGAGCTCGACGGGGGGTGGGCTGTCGCCGCCGGCCCCGTCGGTCGTGGGCCCGTCTCCGGGCGTCAGCCGGTAGACAGTCCCGCCGCCGTCTGCGTCCGGCCGGCTGTCGTCTCTCGACTCGCTCCAGTCCCCGAGGGCTCGCAGTTGGTCGCCGATGTGAGCGGACGCCTCGTCGGCCCGGGAGACGACGATAGCCAGCATCAGTCGGCGTGTTCGGGCCTGACCGGCTGTTGACCGGCGGCCTTCCGGGCGGCAAAGGCCGCGAGTTCGAACAGTTCGCGGAGCTCTCGCCGCCGGCGGACGAGCAGTGCTGTGCCCAACACGAGATAGACGGCCGTGTAGCTCACGAGGAGGAGAAACTTGACCTCCTCGGCGGGCATCGCGAACGGCTGCCACAGCCTGAGGAGGGTAAACTCGATGAGCACCTGTGAGACGAACAGCACAAACAGCGCGAGCGCCTCGCGAATAGAGATGGTGAAGTTCACCAGGACCCCGAGTGCGAAAAACGACTGTGCCGCGGTGACCCAGATCTCGCCGGACTGGACCCGGTCGAACGGGAGCACACCGTACCGGCCAAGCGCCAGCGAGTAGACGATGACGAGTGTCCCGATCAACAGCGTCCACTGGTTGAGCTTCGAGGAGATCAGGGCGTTGAACCCGGCCGTCGAGCGGGCCTTGTAGACCAGCACGGTAACGACCACGAGCTCGGGGGACTCACTCGCCAGCGGGGCGATCCACTGGATCATAAAGAAGGGGGGAACGCCGACCGCGGTGCCGACCTCCTCGAGGCCGTGGGCGAAGGGTTCGACGGCCGTGAAGATCAGAAACCCGGAGTACGCAAACAGCCCGAGCACGACCGGGACCCGCACCCGCCGTCGAAAGCCCTGGAAGTAGGCCGGGACACCGGTGTGTTCCTCGGCCGTCTCGATGTCGCCGCGAATGACGATGCCGATGTAGGCGACGTAGATACCGACGAGGACGAGAAAGTCGAGTGCGCCGATACCGCCGCCCAGCGGGACAGCAAATGCCCACAGCGTCGCCAGAAAGAGGAAGCTGATCTCGGTGGCGATGTCGCGGTCGAGGTGGACGACGCTCGCGAGCCGCCCCTTGCGTCTCTCGACGGCGGGGTCGCTCGTGGTCCGGGCCTTGTAGACCGTCAGGACGGCGATACCCGCCCACCCCAGCCCGATGAGGATGCGGTTGGCGCCGGTCATATTGGCGACCGCGAGATTGGCGCTCTGGCAGGCGTCGGCCAGCCCCTCCCCGCCGGTCGCGACCCCACGGCAGGCCTCCGCGGTCGCGCCGCCGGTGCCGGCCCCCCAGGCGTACAGCGCGTCGACGGCGTACTCCGGCGCGACCGCGAGCACCGCAAGCACCGCGATGGCGAACGCCCGGGGGACGTCCTTCTCGGCGGTTTCGGCCCCCCACGCCAGCAGAAAGGAGGCCCCGAGGACGCTGATACCGCTGACCAGCACCGTCAGGGTCGTCCCCAGGTCCGTCCCGGTGAGGAGCGCAACCACCCACGGGACCGAGAGCAGGACCGCCCCCGCGACGGCTGTCAGCGGGTGCCGGAGTCTCATCGTTCACTCAACGCCGAAGCTCAAAGTATGCCTTACGATGTCCGCCCCCGACACCACACCGAACGGCGACCGGTGGCGCGTGTGATTTAACCCCGCCGCCGGCGACAGTCGGGTATGCAGGTTTACGGGCTGGTCGGAACCCCGGTCGAGCACTCGCTGTCCCCGCCGATGCACGAGGCGGCCTACGAGGCCGCCGGACTGGACGCCCGCTACGTCACCTTCGAACCCGCCGAGACCGAGGGGGCGGCGGCCGTCGAGAGCGCCGCCACCCTCGGCGTGTGCGGGCTGAACGTCACCATCCCGTTCAAGCAACAGGTGTTGTCGGCCGTCGAGCCCGCCCCGCTGGCCGGGCGGGTCGGGGCGGTCAACACCGTCGACCTCCGGACGGACCCGCCGACGGGGTACAACACCGACACCGCCGGCGTGACACGGGCCCTCGCCCACCACGGTGTCGCGCTCGAGGGAACGGCCGTGGTCGTGGGCGCCGGCGGGGCCGGGCGCGCGGCTGCCTTCGCGCTCGCCGACGCAGGAATGGCCGTCAGGGTGGCAAACCGGACCGTCGAGCGCGCCGAGGAGTTGGCCGCAGCCGTCGACGAGGGCCCGGGTGGGGCCGCGACAGCCAGCGGGCTCGCCTCGCTTCGAGGCCTGCTCGACGACGCGGACGTGCTCGTCAACGCCACCAGTGTCGGGATGGAGGCGGACACCTCGCCGGTGCCCGCCGACGCCCTGCACGCCGACCTCACGGTGCTGGATGCGGTGTACTCGCCGGTCGAGACCCGCCTGTTGCGGGAGGCTGCGGCGGCGGGTGCGACGACTGTCGACGGCGCGTGGATGCTGCTCTACCAGGGTGTCGAGGCCTTCGAGCGGTGGACCGGCCGGGAGGCGCCGGTCGACGCGATGAACGACGCGCTCCGAGCGCGGCTTTGAATAGCCGGCGGCGCGATGTATCAGCTATGGGACTCCTCGACAGACTCAAATCGCTTCTCGGCCGGGACGACCGCCAGACACGACGCCAGCAGGGTGGCTCGGCAAACGTGACCGTCGAACACGAGCCCGACACCGCGAGCGAGGCCGCGGTAAAGGGGACAGGCGATGCCGACGACCACAGCGCCGACGGCCCCGCCGTCGCTGCCGGGGCCGACACCGCGGCAGACGCCGGGTCGACGGCACAGCCGGGCGAACAAGAGACACACACTGAGGCGGAGCCCGCCGACCCGCCCGAGCCCGAGGAGCCCGGCTCGGACGAACCCGTCGACAGTATCGACGGGATCGGACCGACCTACGCCGAGCGCCTGGAGGCCGCGGGCATCGGAACGGTCGGGGACCTGGCGGTCGCCGACACCGAAACCGTCGCCGAGGCCGCCGAGGCCGCCGAGTCCCGCGTGACCGACTGGGTCGAACAGGCACAGAACCGCTGAGCGTACGCGTGAGCGACCCTGACACCGAGTACTGCCACGTCGACGGGACACTGGTCCCTGCGGCGGAGGCCACGGTCAACGTCCGGGACCGGGGGTTCGTGTACGGGGACGCGGCTGTCGAGACGCTCCGTGTCTACGGCGGTGACCCCTTCGAGTGGGCGGCCCACGTCGACCGTCTCGAGCGAAGTGCGACCCGGCTGGACTTCGACGAGGCACTCCCCCCGCGTGACGACCTCCACGACCGGGTGACCGAGACGCTCGTGGCCAACGACCGCGCGGAGGCGTTCGTCCGACTGTCCGTTTCCCGGGGTGTCCAGGACCGAGGCCTCACGCCGGAGCCGCGGGTCGACCCCACCATCACCGTCGTCACCGAGGAACGCCCCCGCGGCGGGACCGACGGGGAGCGCGCCTGGGACGAGCCCGCAACCCTGCGGGCCGTCGAGACCCGGCGCCCCCCTGCGGAGGCACTCCCCTCGGACGGCAAGACCCACAACGCCCTCACCGGGGTCCTCGCCCGCCTGGAACTCCCCGCAGAGGCCGACGAGGCGCTGGTGCGGTCGATGGAGGGGTACGTCACGGACGGGGCCGACAGTACCCTCTTTCTGGTCCACAACGGGACGCTATACACCCCTACCACGGGTCTCCCGCTGGTGCCCGGTGTCACCCGTGGGGTCGTCCTCGACATCGCTCGGGGCGAGCCGTTCCCGGTCGAGACCGGCCGGTACACCCTCGTCGATGTCCGCGAGGCCGACGAACTCTTTTTGACCAACCCCACCTGGGAGGTCCGGCCCGTCACCGAGGTCGACGGCTACGAGAAACCCGTCGGCCCGATCACACAGCTCTGCCAGCGGCTGTTCGACCGCCGTGTCGAGCAGACCCACTACTGAGCGGCGACCGGTGGTCCGTGTCGGCGTGTCCCACAGACCGCACCGTTGAAGCGGCGTCCGACCAACAAATTGTATGGACGAGGACAGCCGTATCGCCGCCGTCGACGAGGTGCCGACCGACAGCTCCCTGCTCTTTACCGTGCGTGACGGTTTCGACACCGAGGAGGCAATCCTGCTCCGGTTGGCCGATGACGTGGTCGCGCTGCGAAACTACTGCCCGCACTGGACCGACGTCCGGTTGGACAAGGGCAGCGGCGCGACCCGGCGAAACGGCGAGTTGGTCTGTGAGAAACACGGCGCAATCTTCGAGGCGGCGACCGGCCACTGCACCCACGGCCCCTGTGAGGGGGCGACTATCGACGAACTCGGGGTGACGGTCGCCGACGGCGCGGTCTACCTCACCGACGACGACTACGACTTCGAACACACCGGCCCCTCCGGCGACCACGACCTCTCCTCCCGGGGCCGGGTCGACTTCACCGGGAGCTGAGGCCGTTCGTGCCCGCGACGCGGGTGCGCTACCTCGCGCCGTCCGTGGCGTGTGGTATGCTACCACGCCTGGGAACCGTTCATGCCCCGCTCGGCCCACGCCCGGAGTATGCCCGGCCCCGTCTTCATCCCCGGCGACGCGGTCGACCTCCACACCATCGAGGAGGAGGACCTCGACTTCCTCCAGCGAAACGTCAACGACCCCCGCGTCTGGCGGCGGATCGGCCGCGCTGACCCGGTCAACGCCCAGCAGGAACAGGAGTTCTTCGAAGAGGTCGTCGGCGGCGACGGCGGCGTTCACCTGCTGGTCTGTGCCGACGGCGAGCCCGTCGGGACGGTCGGACTCGACGACCTCGAGGGGCGGGGCGCCCCCGAACTCGGCTACTGGGTCGCGCCCGACCATCACCGTCAGGGCTATGCCACGGCCGCCGCCGACCTGCTGGTGGGCTACGGCTTCGACCAGCTCGGCCTCCACCGGGTCGAGGCTCGGGTGTTCGACTTCAACGACGCCTCGCAGACGGTGCTCGAGCGGGTCGGCTTCACCCACGAGGGGACCAGCCGCGAGGCCGTCTTCGTCGATGGCGAGTACCGGGACGCCTGCTGGTACGGGGTCCTCGAGGAGGAGTGGCGAGCGGACGGCGATAGCTGACCGCCAGGGCTCACTCCACCCGGAACACGGGCTCGGTGACGGCCTCGCTCTTGCACTCCGGGCACCGGCTGGGGCGGTTGACCAGGTCGTCGAAGTCCTCGAAGCCACACTCCCGGCAGGTCGGCGGGGCGACCAGGAGGGTCTCGTCGGTCGGCTCCAGCGACTGGGCGATATGCCGGACGTGCTCCAGGGCCGCGGCCGTCCGGGTCCCGAATTCGGTGGCGAGTTCGCTCGCCGCCAGCGCCTCCTCGCGCAGGCGGTTGGCGATGCGCTCGCGGGTGGTTTGGCTTGCCTCGTGCATGTCATCGAGTCGGTGTGGACCGGTAAACCTCTTGTGCGCCCTGACCGGGCCGGCCGGCCAGAGAGGGCGGAGACGCCGCGCGTGGGGTGCGATGTTGTTCCCCTGTCGAGGCCACGGATGAAAAGGGATATACACGCCCGCTTGATGATATCCAGCATGAATGCAGTCGTGCTCGCCGGGGGGTATGCGACGCGCCTGTGGCCGGTCACCCGACACCGCCCGAAGATGCTTCTCCCGGTGGGCGAGACGACCGTCATCGACCGTGTGCTCTCCGGGCTCGAGGCCGACGACCGGGTCGAGGAGGTCTTTCTCTCGACGAACGAACGGTTCGCGGACGACTTCCGCGAGCACATCGCGCACGCGGGCTACGAGAAACCCCGCCTGAGTGTCGAGGACACGACCGAGGAGGACGAGAAGTTCGGCGTTGTCGGGGCGCTGGCACAACTGGTCGACCGCGAGGGGGTCGCCGACGAGAACCTGCTGGTCGTCGCGGGTGACAATCTCATGGGCTTCGATATCGCCGAGTTTATCGACTGCTTCGAGGCCCGCGAGGCGCCGACGCTCGCGGCCTACGACGTCGGCTCCCGGGAGAAGGCAACAGCCTACGGGCTCGTGGACATCGACGGCGAGGAGGTCGTCGACTTTCAGGAGAAACCCGACGACCCGCCGAGCACGCTCGTCTCGGTTGCCTGTTATGCCTTTCCCGCCGAGTCGGTCCGCTTCGAGGAGTATCTGGCGGGGGACAACAACCCCGACGAACCCGGCTGGTTCATCCAGTGGCTCGTCGACCGCGAGCCGGTCTACGCCTTTAGCTTCGACGGCGCCTGGTACGACATCGGCACGGCTGACAGCTATCTGGCGGCCGTCGAGTGGGCGCTTGATGGGGGGTCGATTGTCGCCGACTCCGCGACCGTCGTCGATGGAACTGTCGGCGAAAACGTCCACGTCATGGCGGGGGCCACAGTCAAAAACGCCGACCTCGAGCGCTCGGTCGTCTTCCCCGGTGCAACCGTCACTGACGGTGTCGTCCGGGACTCGCTGGTCGACTCCGACGCCGACGTCCGTGGACACGACCTCTCCGGGGCGCTCGTGGGGCCACACACGCAGATCTACCGGGAGTGAGCGACCCGCCGTCGGGCAGTCGTGACGTGGGCTGAGAGATGGGAACGCCTAAGAGCACCGCGGGGGCACGTTCGGGCGTGACCGACGGGACGCGCGTGGATATGCACGTGAAGGTGCTCGACGAGCGGGTCGTCACGCGGGCAAAGGCCCGGGACCTGGACGCGCTGGTCTACGCACCACACTTCACCCGCTGGCCGGATGTCGTCGACCGGGCGGCGGCGTTCTCCGACGACGACCTGGCGGTGGTGCCCGCCCGCGAGGTGTTCACCGGCGACTGGCGCACCCGCCGGCACGTCCTCGCGCTCGACCTGGAGCGGTCGGTCCCCGACTTCCTCACGCTCGAGGGGACGATGGCGGAGTTAGCCACACAGGACGCGCTCGTGCTCGTGCCCCACCCCGGCTTTCTCACGGTCAGCTTCGACCGCGACCACCTCGAGCGGTACCGCGACCAGGTCGACGCCATCGAGGTCTACAACCCCAAACACCCCCCCTGGGACAACAGCCGTGCCCGCCGGACCGCGGCGGACATGGGGCTGCCCGCGTTCACCTCCTCGTACGCCCACCTCCGGGGGACCGTCGGGGAGTGCTGGACGACCTTCGAGGCCGACCTCGACGGGCCGGCGGCCCTCCTGACGGCAGTCCGGGACGGGCTGCCGCGCCAGGTCGACCACCGACGGGGCCCGATTCACCTGTTTCGCCGCGGCGCGGAGTTTGCCCATCTCGGCTGGGAGAACTCCTGGCGGAAGTTCGACCGGGTCTACCTCTCGGGCACCGAGCCGACCCATCCCGGCCACGTGGCCTACGACGGCCGGTTCGACGACGTCCGGGTCTACTAGGCCATCGCCTGCGCCCCCAGCCCGAGCCCCTCGCTGGCCTGCTGGAGTGTGGGTGGCGCGTAGTAGACCACGCCGGCGATAACCGCGAGTTCGACGGCCGTGATCGCTATCGTGAGCGCCCCCGACCACCTGTTATCGACCGGGACGCCGACGGGGAGGTTGAACTCCCGGTCCCAGAGCGGGTAGAAGAGGGCAATCCCACGGGTCGTCCCCAGCACGTCGAGTACGTAGTGTGTCACCACGCCCAGCCAGACCCACTGGAGGTTGGCGAAGTAGACGGGGTACGCGCCGACGACCGCCAACACGGGGAGATTGTGCAGCGTCTTGCGGTGCTTGCCGAAGGCGGTGTCCACGTCCGGAAACAGCGCCCCGAGGACCACCGGCACCGAGACCGCCGCGATGGTGCGGACGGTCTCGACGCCGCCATCCGGATTGAGCACGTATCCGAGACCAACTGCGAGCAACGCCGCATTCAGCACGTGACCGCGTTTGTTCACGCCCGGACAACCGGGCGGCGGGGTTACAAAGCTTCCCGTGCGTGTCGTTTCGAGGTCGGCCGGCCACCCGGCGTCGACCGTCCCCCCGCTCAGACCGCCGCCAGCAGGTCCGCCAGCGCGCGCCGTGTGAACCGTTCGCGGCGGTCGGCGCGACCCTCCCCGTCGAGAACGCGACGCTCGGTCGTCGTCTCGGAGTCGCCGCTCTCCCAGGGTGCGGCGCGGGCAACGCTGACAACGCAGGTTCCCACCGGCCGGTCGTCGGTGCCGCCGCCGGGGCCGGCGACCCCCGCGACCGCCAGCCCCCAGTCGGTCCGGGCGCGGTCCCGGGCGGCCCGGGCCATCGCCGCGACCGCCGGCCCGCTGACCGCGCCGTGTTCGTCCAGTCGCTCCCGGGGGACCGCAAGCACCTCCCGCAGGGAGTCGTAGCTGTAGGTGACAAAGCTCCGGTCGAAGTAGTCACTCGCCCCCGGTGGCGCGGTGAGCAGCGCCCCGACCAGCCCGCCGGTTGCGGCCTCGGCCACCGCGACAGTCTCACCGGCCTCCCGGAGCGCGTCCCCGACCCGCCGTTCGACCGGCGGGTCCTCGGCGTGTGCGTCCATATCCCGGTCTCGGGTGCCACCGGCAAAAGCGGCGGGGCAACGGGGCCGTCGGCGCGGCCCCCGGCGCCGTTCTAAAGGTTCAAACCCGAGGACGCCCCAGTACGTATGATGGCAGACGGCGCCGACACCGGGGGAGTTAGCGACGACACGGCCGACACCGCCGGGTCCGGTGGTGAGACTGGCGCTGACGGTGTCGACTGGCGCGAGTACTTCGGCTTTCCCGAGCCCTACGAGAACCAGGCCGACGCTATCGAGTCGGCTATCGGGGCGGGACAGGCAAACGGCTACCTCGCCATGGAGGGGCCCTGTGGCACCGGCAAGACGATGGCCGCACTGACCGCCGGCGCGGCGCTCGTCCGGGCGGGTGACTACGAGCGCGTGCTCGTGGTCACGCCGGTCAAACAGCAGCGCCAGCAGTTCGTCGAGGACCTCCGCACGATGAACGCCGGCCTCGATGACCCGCTATCCGGGGTCTCCCTGACCGGCAAGCGTGACCTCTGTCCCTACGGCCGCGAGGGTGTCTTTGGCGACACCCCCACCCACGACCGGTGTGAGGACCTCCGGGAGGCCACGGCCGGCCTCGTCGAGAGCGAGGGTGCCAGCGACGACCAGCCGGCCGCGGAGGCGGCGGTCGGCGGGGTCGACGAGGAGGTCTGGTGGGACCCACAGCAGGGTGCGGACCTGGCGGCGGCGGCCCGCCCGGACGCGGCCGGCCAGCGCACCCTCGCCGAGGAGAGCCTCTCGACCGCGGGCGCGACCAGCCCCTACCGCCAGCGCCAGCCGGCCGCGCCCGCCGACATGAGCGACGGCGAGGACGACGGCCCGCTGTACTGCGCCTTCGAGGCCGACTGGTACGCCCGCAACCGCGGCTCGCCGGTGGACTTTGGCGTCGGCGAGCGGGGCGTCGTGACCCCCGAGGAGTACCTCCCGGCCGCGACCGAACGGGGGACCTGCCCCCACCGCGCGATGAGCGTCCTCCTGGAGTCCGCGGAGGTGGTCGTCGGCAACTACAACCACCTCTTCGACCCCGACTCGCGGCCACTGCTGGGGGGTATCCTCGACGCGGACACCTTCGTTGTCGTCGACGAGGCCCACCGCCTGGAGGAGCGGGTCCGGGACCTGCTCTCGGACCGGGTCGGGCGCGCGACACTGCTCCGGGCGCGCAACGACTGTGCGAGCCTGCTCACCCGGGCCCGCGAGGGTGACGACCGGAGCCGCCGGGTCGCCGACCGACTCGCCAGCCACGATGTCGACCTCGACGCGGTCGAGCGGGCCCGTGACTTCTACGACGACGTCCTCGCCTGGCTGGACGACCGGGTGGCGGAGTACCTGCTCGACGAACACGGTCCGGGGTGGCGCGCGGACCCGGGGACGCTGCCCGACCGCGGCCAGGAGGTGCCGCTGCGTGACCCCGAGACCGTCGAGCGCGACGGCCTGACGGCGTGGGCCGAGCAGGCGGGCTACACCGGGGCGGACTGGCGGGCGCTCCCGGCGGTCGGCGCGGCCGTCGAGGACACCCTCTCGGAGCTGGGTGAGCGGTCGGCCGTCGCCGCCGGTGTCGGTGTCCTGCTGGCACGGTGGTACGAGGCCGACCACGCCGCCAGCTTCCGGGAACTCGAACTGGAGCACGCCCCGGCCGACGAGCGCTCCGTGAGCGAGCCCTGGCAGGCCGCCTACACCGCCGGTCTGGTCCGCTTCGAGTGTATGCCCGGCGAGTCCCTGCGCGACATCTTCGACGAACTCGGCGGCGGGGTCCTGATGAGTGCGACGCTCGCGCCGCTCGATGTCTTTACCGAGGTGTCGGGGCTGGAGGCGCTCCGGACGACGGGCCGGCCGGTCATCGAGCGCAGTTACGACCTCCCCTTTCCCGAGGCAAACCGCGCCTCCTGGCTGGTCGACGCGACGCCGTTTACCGCCCACAACCGCGGCGACCCCGCCGAGCAGGGAGACCCGGGAAGCTGGAACCGGACCCGCGACGAGTACGCCCACGTCCTCCGGACGCTCGCGCGCTCGCCGGGTAACGTCATGCTCGCGCTGCCGAACTACCGTGAGGCCCGCTGGGCCGGTGACTACCTCCGTGACGCCGTCGACAAGCCCGTGCTGGTCGACGAGTCCTCCTCGAACGAGGCCACCGAGGGGCTGAAACGGGACTTTTTCGCCGGCGACGGCACGGTGTTGGTGACGAGCACCCGGGGGACGCTGACCGAGGGGGTCGACTACGACGGCGACAAACTCGGGCTGTGTGCCGTGGTCGGCGTCCCGCTCGTCAACATCGGCTCGCCACGGGTCCGGGCGGTCCGGCGGGCCTACGCCGACGCCTTCGGCGAGGACCGCGCCTTCGAGTACGCGCTGACGGTGCCGGCGGTCCGGCGCGCGCGCCAGGCTATCGGCCGGGTTATCCGGGGCACAGAGGAGCGCGGGGTCCGGGCGCTGGTGGGCCGCCGGTACGTCTCCGGGGCCCGTCACAGCGTCTTCGACTCCCTCTCGCCGGCCGAGCGCGCGGAGTTCGTCCGGATGACCCCCGATTTCCTCGCAGACAAGCTCCACGAGTTCTGGGGCGCTGACACGTAACGCAAGGTGTTTATGTGCGCCGCCGAGTCGTGCAAAGAATGCCCACCTGCCAGAACTGCGGCGGCTTCGTCACCGAACGCTACGTCCGCGTGTTTGCACCGGAGGGATACGAGCAAGACGGCCCGCGGGTCTGCCCCAACTGCGAGGACAAGCTCCGCGACGGGGCCGAGGTCCGGGCAGCCCGTTCCTCACGGTCGTAACGGCTCCCTGACAGTCCCGTCACCAGCGTGACCGTCTCCCGCTCGTAAGGCACACAACAGCCCACGGCGAAGACCGGGTATGGACCTGGAAGTCGAGCCGGTCGAGGAGATCAGCGGCTCCGTGCCTGCGGGCGTCGACGCCCCAGAGTACGTCCTTTACGGCGGCAAGGGCGGCGTCGGCAAGACCACGATGGCCGCGGCAACGGCGCTGGCCAGCGCCCGCGGCGGCACCCCGACGCTCGTCGTGTCGACGGACCCCGCACACTCCCTCTCGGACACACTCGAGACTGACGTTCCTGCCGAACCCGGCCAGGTCCGTGAGGACCTCTACGCCGCGGAGATCGACCCCGAGGACGCCCTGGCGGAGGGCCCCTTTGGCGGCGAGGGTGACGGCGGCAACCCACTCGCCGGACTGCTCGGCGGGGACGCCGCCAACCCGTTGGGCGGGTCGATGCCCGGCTCCGACGAGGCAGCCGCCATCCGGCTGCTGATGGAGTACCTCGATGACCCCCGGTTCGAGCGCGTGG
>CAZQZE010000039.1:0-13510 GCA_964597715.1 uncultured Halobacteriales archaeon | reverse complement strand
AGTCGATCCGCTCGCGGGCGGTCAGCTTCCCCTGGTCGTGCTGTTTCTGGATCCGCTCCTCGCCGCCGCCCTTGCGGGCCTCCTCGCGCATCGTCTCCAACTCCTCGATCCGCTCGTCCATCGTCATGTGGTCCCGGCCTCCATTGGCGCTTTCATACACTACCTGGGTAAAAAGCATTCTGTATCCCGGCACTCACACCACCTATTACCGTCGGGCTCGCCGGAGTCCCGGGGCCGAACCCGCAGGCTTCCGACCGGTGTCGGTGCCGTGGTCCGCCGGTGCTGCGCTACGCCTCCCCGTAGACGGGGACGGCGGCCCCGCTGGTGACACCCGCCGCGTCCGAACACAGAAACAGCATCACCTCCGCGATATCCGCCGGGTCGACCCACGTGTCGTAATCGGCGCCCGACATCATGTCCCGGTTCATCGGTGTGTCGATGATGCTCGGCATCACGGCGTTGGCCCGCAGGTCGCCCAGATTCTCCTCGGCGATGGTCTCGGTCAGGAGCCGGACACCGGCCTTCGTCGACCGGTAGATACCGTCGCCCTCGCCGCCCTCGAGCGAGGAGCGCGCCGAGACGCTGACGACCGCCCCGCCGGTCTCCCGGAGGTGTGGGATGGCGTGTTTCGAGGCCAGAAACATCGTCTTGAGGTTCACACCGAACAGGAAATCGAAGGTCTCCGCGTCGGTCCTCTCGATAGGGTCGCCCCCGCGCCAGGTACCCGCGATATTCAACAGCGCGTCCAACCGGCCGTGTTCCTCGACGATGTCGGCGACGGTGTCCTCGACCTGTGACTCGTCGGTGAAGTCACCCTGATAGAAGTCGATCCGGTCGGGCTCCTCGAACAGAAAGTCCTCGCTGTCGGCCGCCACGAGGTCGGCCCCACAGACTGTCGCGCCCGCCGCGAGGAACCGTTCGGCCGCCGCGCTCCCGAGCGCGCCGCCGACCCCCGTCACCAGTACGACCCGGTCGCTGAAGTCGAACTCGACTGACATACCCGAACGGAGAGCCCGTGTGAACAAAAAAGCCGCCCCGCCGCCCTCCCTCGTCCGGCGTGTGGCGGTGACCGCCCTACGGGCGCCCCGACGGCGGCCGATCCGCCCTCCGGGCTCCGGGCCCCGGTCCGAGCGGGACCGAAACGCCCGAGCGTTCCCGCCCGCACGCGGTCGTATGGACTGTATCGCCCACCGCGGGTTCGCGGAGACACACCCGGAGAACACGCTCGCGGCTGTCCGGGCGGCCGGGGGCGACGGGCCGGCCGGAGACACACACACGAGGACAGACGCGGGCCCGACCGCGGATGCCGTCGAGGTCGACATCCGCCGGTGTGGCTCGGGTGAACTCGTGGTCATCCACGACGAGACGGTCGACCGCGTCACCGACGGAACCGGCCGGGTCGCCGACCACACGCTCGCACAACTGCGCGACCTGGCTGTCCTCGGGACGGGCGCGGGCGTCCCGACGCTCGCCGAGGTGTTCGGGGCCGCGACGGTCCCGCTGAACGTCGAACTGAAGGAGCGTGGCCTGGCGGGTGACGCGCTCGAACGCGCCGCCGAGACCGGTGTCGACGCCTGGTACTCGGCGTTTGACCCGGTCGCTGCCGAGGAACTCCGCGAACACGGCGGCGAGGCGGCCCTTCTGGTCGCCGAGGACCCCAGAGAGAGCCTCGACCGCGCACGCCGGCTCGACTGCGCCGCCGTCCACCCCCACCACTCACTGTGTGACGCCGGGTTCGTCGAGCGGGCACAGGCTGCCGGGCTGGCGGTCAACGCCTGGACGGTTCGTTCCCGAGAGACCGCCGCTGGGCTGGCAGCGGCCGGCGTCGACGGACTGATTGCGGACGCGGCTCGCTACTGCCAGACGGGGTAGCGGCCCGGAGACGGTCAGGTGTGGCGCGCCGGTCCCCCGACGCGTGCCGGCACAGCACCGTGGGATGTCGTCCCAGGCGCCAGGTGCGCGGACCGGCCGGCCAGAGGCCGACGGTCGCACGTCTGTGACCGCGGCCGACGGCGAGTGTGGCTGTGGGCGGCCTGCCCGGCTCTGTCCGTATAACAACGGTTAAAAGCCGGCGACGCCGTATGAGTGGTATGAGCCAAAGCGACGGGAAACGCACACAAAAGTGCATCTCCTGTGGCATCAACATCGCCGGGACGAGCGCCGCGGCCTTCGGGTGTCCCGAGTGTGGCCACCAGATCTACCGGTGTGCAAAGTGCCGCAAGCAGAGTAACCTCTACAAGTGCCCCGACTGCGGGTTCACCGGGCCATAACAATGGGGAAGGTCGCAGCCCAGATCAAGGTCATGCCGGAGAGCCCGGAGGTCGACCTGGACGTACTCCAGGAGCGCCTGGAGGCGGCCCTGCCGGAGGGCGCCACGATCCAGGGGTTCAAGCGCGACGACGTCGCCTTCGGGCTGGTTGCACTGCTCCCGACGGTGGTCGTCCCCGACGACGCCGGCGGGACGGAGGCCGTCGAGGAGGCCTTCACCGAGGTCGAGGACGTCGAGAGCGTCGAGGTCGGCGACGTCGGCCGGCTGTAACGCGGCCGCGGCCGTTCGCCCCGCTACAACCGCGGAACGCTCCCTTTATCCGTTCGACCGCGCAACCGGTAGCAATGCCCGACTCCAACGGACCACGCCAGGGAACGCGGAACAAGCTAAAAAACGACCCCCGTGACGGCGGCATGTCCCCGCCCCAGCAGACGACCGAACGGTTCGAATCCGGCGACACGGTCCACCTGAAACTCGACCCGAGCGTTCAGGAGGGCCAGTACCACCCCCGGTTTGCCGGCCAGACCGGCACTGTCGTCGGCCAGCAGGGCGAGGCCTACAGGGTCGAGATCGTCGACGGCGGCAAGGAGAAGACGCTCATCTCCCGCTCCGCCCACCTCGTCGCCGCCGAGTAGCGCCTGTCTACGGGCGCACGGTCCGTTCTACTGTTCTGTCCGCCGCTCCAGATACTCGAGGACCGGCCACGGAACGATAGCCAGCCCCAGAGCGACCCAGAGCGGGGTGAGGTCCCCGGTACGGGTCGACTCGGGAAAGACGTAGAAGACGATTGCTGCGAGGAGACCGGCGAGCAACCCGACGGTGTATGTCGGTCGCTCGGCCCGGAGGCCGTATGCGCCCGCCCCTATCACGAACAACGCAATCGGGAGCCCGAAGGTGAGGAAGAAAGCGACCGCAATGCCGGCCCCGGGACCCTCACCTAGTGTCGTCATCCTGTAGAGTGACCCATCGTACCGTAGTATGTAGGTGTTCTCGTCACTCACGACGTCACCCGGATAGGTGAGGTCCGGGGCCGGGGTTCTTGTCTCGTGGGACCCGGCCGCGTTCACCGCGGCGAGAAAGGCCTCCTGTGCGGGCTCGGAGAAACTGCCGAGCGTGCGAACGTCCTCCCCGTCGGGGACCCTGTCGGCCTCGATCTCGCGTACGCCGTGGTCGTACTCGGGCTGGGAGCTGTCGTACACCTGGAGGGAGATGAACCCGAGGATGCCGATACCGAGTACGAGGAGGGCGGTCGCTGGGGCGCGGTAGCGGAGCGGGGGGGCCATGCCATCGGGTGGCAGGACTTGGCGTATATCTCTTGTGGCGGTCGGCGGTCCAGCCGACGGACGGAGGCCTCGACAGCCGGTAGTCTCAGTCGTCGTCGGGGGCGGCTTCCTCGGGGACCTGCCCCTCGAGGAGTGCCTCGTCGGCGTACTCCTCGCGGAGGTCCTTCTTCGAGAACTTGCCGGTCGCGGTCTTCGGTACCTCGTCGATCTGGACCAGGTCGTCGGGCAGCCACCACTTTGGATACTCCTCGCCGAGCATCTCCGTGACCGCCGCCTCGAGGCCGCCGGGGTCGGTACCCTCTGTCAGGACGACAAAGGCGACGGGTCGCTCCTGCCAGCGCTCGTGGGGGACGCCGACGACGGCGGCCTCGGTCACGTCGTCGTGGGCCATGATGGCGTTTTCCAGTTCGACACTGGAGATCCACTCCCCGCCGGACTTGATGACGTCTTTGGCCCGGTCGACGATCTTGATGTAGCCGTCCTCGTCGACGGTGACGACGTCGCCGGTCTTGAGCCACCGGCCGCCCTCGTCGTCCTCGAAGTCCTCCTCGTTGGCCTCGGGTCGCTTGAAGTACTCCGTGGTGACCCAGGGGCCGCGGATGTGGAGTTCGCCGAAGTCCTCGCCGTTCCAGGGCACCTCCTCGCCCTCGTCGTCGATGACTTTGAACTCCAGGCCGGGGACCATCAGCCCCTGCTTTGCGCGCTTGTCGATCTGTTCCTCGTAGGAGAGTTCGTCGGCGAGCCCGCTCTTGAGGTGTGAGACGCTCCCGATCGGGCTCATCTCGGTCATCCCCCAGGCGTGGTCGACGGTAACCCCGCGGTCGTCGAACCACTCGATCATCGCCTTCGGGGCGGCCGACCCGCCGATGACCACCGACTCAAGCGAGGAGAGGTCGACGTCGTTGCCGGCCTGGATATACTCCTGGAGGCCCAGCCAGACCGTCGGGACACCGGCTGTGACGGTCACCTCCTCCTCCTCGACCAGGGCCGCGATATCCGCCGGGTCCGGCGAGGGGCCGGGGTAGACCTGTTTCGCACCCGCCGCGGCGGCGGTAAAGGGCATCCCCCAGGCGTTGACGTGAAACATCGGCACCACGGGCATGACGACGTCGTCGTCGCTGATATCCAGCCCCTGTGGGCCCATCGTCGCCATCGTGTGACTCCAGAGCATCTTCTGGGTGTACTCGACGCCCTTTGGCTTGCCCGTCGTCCCCGAGGTGTAACACATCCCCGCGGGCGTCTCCTCGTCGACGGTCGGCCAGTCGTAGCTCGTGTCGTGACCGTCGATAAAGGACTCGTAGTCGACCGCGTCGAAGTTCACGTCGGGCACCTCCGACCCCATCACGACGAACTGCTCGACGGTCTCGAAGGCCTCCTCGTCGTAGGCCCCGGACAGTTTCTCGGCCAGCGAGGGGTCGAGGAAGATGATCCGGTCGTTCGCGTTCTGGACGATATACTGGATGTGTTCGTCGGGCAGGAGCGGGTTGATCGTGTGGAGCTGCCGGCCCGTCGTCGGGATGGCAAAGTAGGTCTCGAAGTGACGGTGGTGGTTCCAGCAGAACGTCCCCACCCGCTCGCCCTCCGGGACGCCCGTCGCGTCCATCGCGTGGGCGAGCTGTGCCGTCCGGTCGCCGTACTCCTCGTAGGTGTACCGCTCGACCCCATCGTGGGTGCGGGAGACGATCTCCGTGTCGGGGTACATCCGCTCGGCGCGCCACAGGAACGGTCGCAGGGTCTGGGCTGTTCCGCCAGGCATACCACCCCTCCTTGCCCGGCACACCTGACTGTTTTGGAACAACCTCGGGAGACGTGTGCCGTGGCCGGGCACGCACGGGTCGCCCGGGCTACCTAAGCCCCGGGCCGGCGCCGCAGTGTGTATCGAGAGTTTTACAACACGCAGGGCTGTACGGGCCGCTATGACTATCTTCAAGGACAAAGTGGATGAGGAACTTCTCACTATCGCGGAGACAAAGGAGATCCTTGAGGGGCTGGAGACCGAGCGGGCCGCCGACGAGGAGCGGGAGATGCGCTACGAACTCGCCCGGGCCGTCGAGCACGTCAACCGGTTTGCCGTCCTGGACCCGGAGGAAGCCCGCCAGTTCGTCGCCGACCTGCTCGAACTCGAGAAGGTCGACGAGGCAACCGCGCACAAGATCGTCGACCTCAAACCCCGCGACCGGGACGAACTCCGCGCGGTGTACGCCCAGGAGCGGTTCTCGCTGTCGGGCGAGGAACTCGACGAGATCCTCAACGTCGTCAAACAGTACGCCTGACCCCCTGATACCCCCGGCGGGCCGCGAAACTGTGACCCCCGCCCGTTCCGACAGGTCGGCCGCGTCTGCCGGCTGCCGGGGTTTAAGTAAACTGTTCCCGTACTCAACGGATATGACCGACGAGCGCGAGCCCAGTGCGGGCCACGAGGCGGTAGTCCTCGACCAGTTGCCACACGGGCGCACCGAGGACGACCGGCCGCAGTACCAGAAACAGCCGCTCGTTTACGCGCTCGACGTCACCGATTTCCGCCTGTACGAGGTCGTCGTCGACGACCCCGAGTTCACCATCGGTGACCGGGTACCGCTCGACGACGTGGCTGGCGTCGAGCGGTTCCACACCGTCGACTACGAGGACCTCACAGGCGGCGCGCAGTCGGAACTGGAGTACGCCGTCGAGGAGCTCGTCGCCGCCGAGGAGTCCCGCTTTGTCGACTTCTACAACGACGCGCAGCCGATCACCCTCCGGCTCCACCAGCTCAACCTCCTGCCCGGTATCGGCAAGAAACTCCGTAACGGGATCCTCGACGAGCGCAAGCGTAACCCCTTCGACAGCTTCGACGGGCTCGAATCCCGGGTTAGCGGCCTCCACAGCCCTGACGAGGTGCTCGTCGAGCGAATCCTCGAGGAGGTCCGCGAGGACGACCTCAAGTACCGGACCTTCGCCCGCCACGAGGGCGAGGGCGGCGAATGACCCAGGAGACGGGCGGCGAGACCGGCCCTGCCCGTGACCCCGACGCCCTCCGGGCACGGGCGGGTGTCCACGGCGACCCACGGAAGGACCAGCACTTTCTCGTCGACGACCGGGTGCTCGACCGCCTGCCGACGTATCTCGAGGCCGCCCCCGACCACATCCTCGAGGTCGGGGCCGGAACGGGGGCGCTGACCGACCGGCTGCTCGGGCTGGGGCGCGTTACGGCGGTCGAGCGCGACCGGGACCTCGCGGCCTTTCTCCGTGAGGAGTTCGCCGACGAGGTGGCCACGGGCCGGCTGACCGTTGTTGCGGGTGACGCCCTGGACGTCGACCTGCCGGCGTTCGACGCCTCGGTCTCGAATCTCCCCTACGGCCCCTCGAGTGAACTCGCCTTCCGGCTGCTCCCGCTGGGCCGGCCGCTCGTCCTCACCTTCCAGCGGGAGTTCGCCGAACGGATGGCTGCCGGCCCCGGCGACGAGGAGTACGGCCGGCTCTCGGTGGCGGCCAACCACTACGCCGAGGTGACGGTCGTCGAGACGGTCCCTCCGGCGGCGTTCGACCCGCAACCGGCCGTCGAGAGTGCCGTCGTGCGGACGGCCCCCCGCGAGCCCGACTATGACGTCCCCGACGACGACTTTTTTCTGCGGTTTCTCAAGGCTGTGTTCACACAGCGCCGCAAGACCATGCGCAACGCGGTCCGCAACACCGCACATATCTCGGGGCTGGGTGAGGCTGACGCCGTCGTCGCGGCTGCCGACGAGGACGTCATGAGCGCGCGGGCGGGCAACCTGCCGCCGGAGGCCTTCGCGAACCTGGCGACGTTGGCCTGGGAGGTCGGTGAGCCGTCGTGACCGGCGACGAGTCACCCGACGACGGCCGGGACCGCCCCCGACTGGCCGACAGCCGCGGCCTCGACAGGGTGTACCAGCCCGCCGAGGACTCCCGGCTGCTCGCGGAGGTCGCCGGTGACCGTGTCGACGACGGACTGGTCTGTGAGGTCGGGGTCGGCTCGGGCTACGTTGCTCGCCGGGTTGCCGAGGAAACCGGCGCCCGCGTCGTCGGGACCGACATCACCGCGGCAGCCTGCCGGCAGGCCCGCGAGGCCGGTGTGACCGTCCTCCGGGGCAACCTCGTCGACCCGCTCCCGGGCGGTGTGTTCGACGCCGTCCTGTTCAACCCGCCGTATCTGCCGACCCCACCGGAACTCGAGTGGGACGACCCGATGGAGCGGGCGCTCTCGGGTGGCACGGACGGCCGCGCCGTTGTTGACCCCTTTCTGGACTCCGTCGGGCGGGTGCTCGCGCCCGAGGGGGTCGCCTATCTGCTCGTCTCGACGCTGACCGGGCTCGACGCTGTCCGCGAGCGGGCGACCGCGGCAGGGCTGGCAGTCGAGCGCGTGCGCTCGGAGTCCTACCCCTTCGAGGAGCTCGTGGTACTGGCGCTTCGCCCGCGGATTCAGAAGGCCTAAACAACCTGCTGGCGTACGCAGGTGCAATGACACGCGTGGTTGCGACCACCCCGGGGCTGTATCCGCTGCCCGACTGGGCAAAGGACGAGCTGGCGGCCCTGAAGGGGCGACAGAAGGAGGACCTGATAACCGGCGACGAGGGCGAGGAGCTCGCGACGGTCTACGAACGGGCCCGCGAGGATGTCGTCGAGCGCCAGCGGACCGCCGGGCTGGACCGGGTCGTCGAGGGACAGTTGCGGTGGGACGACATGCTCACCCACCCGCTGGCGGTCAGCGATGTCGTCGAGACCCGTGGTATCGTCCGCTACTACGACAACAACAACTTCTACCGCGAGCCGGTCGTCACCGGTGAGCTGTCGGCGACCGGCGACGTGGCCGCGGAGCTCGACGCAGTCGACGCCGCCGGCGAGGAGCGCCAGGGTGTCTTCCCGGACCCCTACTCGCTCGCCGACCTCGCCACAGACGAGCACTACGGCGATGAGGCGGCGTTTCTGGGGGCTATCGCCGACTTTCTCGCGGACGAACTCCGTGCGTGTCCGCCGATGGAGACGGTTTTCCTGCTCGCACCCTCGCTGGTCACCGAGCCGCCGGGGGAGGCCGGTGAGCGAGTCAGTGAGGCCGTCGACACGGTCGCGTCCGCGGCTGACGCCGAGGTTGTCCTCTACCCCTACTGGGGCGCGCTGAGCGAGAAGACCCACGCACACGTGCTCGACGCCGATATCGACGCGCTGGGCTACGACCTGGTTACCGAACCGGACGACAACCTCTACAACGTCCAGGAGTACGGCACCACCGACGACGTGGCACTCGGGCTCGTCGACGGTCAGAACACGCTCGTCGAGAGCCCCGATACAGTCCGCGAGCGTATCGAGTGGTTCGAGGAACACACGCCAAACGAGGACTTTGGCCGGGTGTACGCCACCGCCAACACCGGGCTGTTCCATCTCCCGGTCAACAAGTTCGAGGCCAAACTCGACGCGCTGGCCGCGACGGGCATGGAGGTGACCGCATGACCGCCGACAGACAGTCCGGTTCGCTTTGCGACACGGGCTGTGACTGTCGACCTCATGCTCACACCGCGGGGGTGGTGTTCGCATGAACAACCGCGAACAGTTCCGGCCCGCCGACCACCCCAACGACCACTTTCTCCTGACGACTGTTGTCGGCAGCTACAAGAAGCCGAAGTGGCTCGACCGTGCCCGCGACCTCTACGAGGACGACGAGGCGGACTTCACCGCCGACAACTGGGCGGAGGCAACTGACGACGCCGCCCGCCTCGTCACAGAGGAACACGAGCGAGCCGGTCTGGACGTCGTCACGGACGGCGAGATGCGGCGCAACGAGATGACGGAGTACTTTGCCCACCGGATCGACGGCTACGAGTTCAACGGCCGCGTGAAGGTGTGGGGGCACAACTACTTCGACAAGCCCTCGGTGGTCAGCAAACTCGAGCGTGACCAGGAGTGGCTCGTCTCCGAGTACGAGTTCACCGCCTCGGTCGCGGACTCGCCGGTCAAGGTCCCCATCACGGGCCCGTACACACTCGCCTCCTGGTCGTTTAACGAGGCCTACGAGACCGAACGCGAGCTCGCCCTGGAGCTTGCGGACCTCGTCAACGAGGAGGTCGACGCCCTCGTCGAGGCCGGCGCCCGGTACATCCAGATCGACGAGCCGGCTCTCGCGACCACCCCCGACGACCACGCGCTGGTCGGCGAGGCCCTGGAGCGCATCGTCGCCGACGTCCCCGACGAGGTTCGTGTCGGCCTTCACGTCTGTTACGGTGACTACTCCCGGATATACCCGGAGGCGCTCGAGTATCCGGTCGACGAACTCGACCTCGAACTCACAAACGACGACTTTGCCCAGGTCGACGTCCTCACCGAGCCTCCGTTCACGCACGACCTCGCGCTGGGTGTCGTCGACATCCACACCGCAGAGGTCGAGTCCGTCGCGGAGATCAAACAGAACATCAAACAGGGGCTCAGGGTCGTTCCGCCCGAGCGGCTGGTTATCTCGCCGGACTGCGGGCTGAAGCTACTGCCTCGCGAGGTTGCCTACCGGAAGATGGAGAATATGGTCCAGGCCGCCCGCGAGGTCGAGCGGGAACTCGACGCCGGCGGGGTCGACGTCGAGGCCCCGGCCAGCGCGGACGACTGACCGCCACCAGCAGGGATACGCCGCCCGTCAGACCGGTTCGAGGATAATAACCCGCTCGCCCTCGGTCTCGTTGCGGTTGACGCCGACCTCCACCTCCTGCCCGACCTCGACCTCCTCCGGACCGACACCGCGTTTCTGTCCCTCGACCCGGAGTTGGCCGGTCAGTCGGACCGGGCCGAACTGTGCAACCGCGACGACGTACGGGGCGTCGTCGGCAAAGGAGGGGCCGGCCACGTTGACGACCGTCTTTGTGAGCACCTCGCCGGTCTCCGGCAGCGGCTCCTCGGTCAACCCCCGCTCGCCGGTCTCGGGGTCGAACTCCCGGGGCGGGAGCCAGCCGTTGCCGCTCGGGCTCTCCAGGTAGTAGGGCTCGCCCGCCTCGACGGCGTCGAGAAAGTCGTCGTAGCCGGCATCCCGGGGCCCCTCGTCGCTCACGCGACCACCTCCAGCACGTTGACGACGCAACTCGCCACCGTGCCGCCGGCGTTATGCGTCAGCCCGACCTCCGCGTCGGCGACGGCGTCGCTGTTGACGTGGTCGCCCCGGAGTAGCTTCGTCAGCTCCGAGACCTGGGCGCCGCCGGTCGCGCCGACGGGGTGACCCTTTGCCTTGAGCCCGCCCGAGAGGTTGACCGGGAGGTCACCCTCGATGTCGGTCTCGCCGTCGGCCGCGGCGCCGATGGCCTCGCCGGCCTCGTAGAACCCAAGCGCCTCGAGCGCGAACACCTCGGCAACGGTGAAACAGTCGTGGACCTCCGCGATATCGACGTCCTCCGGGCCGATGTCGGCGTCGTCGTAGGCGGCCGCGGCCGCACGCTCGGCGGCCGGGGTGTTGGTCATCGAAACCCGGTCGTGTAGCGCTATCCGGTCGCCGCCCTGGCCGGTCCCGGTGACCGCCACCTCGGGGGCGAGCCCCTGTTCCTCCGCAAACGCCTCGCTGACGAGCAGGGCGGCGCTGCCCCCGTCACTCATCGGCGAGCAGTCATAGAGGCCAAAGGGTGAGCAGACCGTCGGCGCCGTGAGGACGTCCTCGACGGTGATCTCCCGCTGGAACTGTGCCAGGGGGTTCTCGGTGGCGTGGCGGTGGTTCTTGACCGCGACCGCCGCCAGGTCCTCCCGGCCGCCCCCGTGCTCGTGGAAGTAGCGGTTGGCCATCAGCGAGTAGGCCCCGGGGAAGGTGACGCCGGCCTTGACCTCCCAGAGGGCGTCCGCGGCGCTCGCGAGGCCCGCGGTCCCCTCGGCCGTGGAGAGGTTCGTCATTCGCTCGGCGCCGCCGACGAGCACACAGTCGGCAGCGCCGCTGCGGACCCGCTCGACGCCCAGCCGGACGGCCGTCCCCGAGGAGGCACAGGCGCTTTCGACCCGGGTTGCGGGCGCGGTCACGCCCGCGGCGTCCGCGGCCAGCGGCCCCGAGTGACCCTGTTGCTCGGCGTGTTGTCCCATGAAGTTGCCGTAGAACACCTCCTCGACCGCGTCCGGGCTCAGTCCCGCGTCGTCGTAGGCCTTCCCCGCGGCCTCGGCGAACAGCTCCCGAGCGGTCCGTTCCGGGGATTTCCCGAACGCCGTCATCCCGACGCCGGCGACACGCGGCGCGGTCACCACTCCATGCCCCCGTTGACGCCGAGGACCTGGCCGGTCATGTAGCTGGACTCCTCGCTGGCCAGAAAGCGGACCATCCCGACGATATCCTCCACCTCGGCAAACCGGTCGAGCGGGATCCGCTCGAGGATCCCCTCCTTTACCCGGTCGGGGACGTCGGCGAGCATGTCCGTCATCACGAAGCCCGGCGCGACACAGTTGGCGGTCGACCCCTCGTTGGCGAGTTCCAGGGCGATCGTCCGGGTGAAGCCGAACATCCCGGACTTGGTGGTCGCGTAGTTTGCCTGGCCGTAGTTGCCCTGCTGACCGACCACGCTGGAGATGTTGACCAGCCGTCCCTCTCGGGCGTTGCGGATATCCTCGAAACAGGTTTTCGTGCAGTTGAACACCCCGCCGAGGTTGACGTCCATCACCCGGTCCCAGTCCTCGCGGGTCATACTCTCGAACTTCTTGTCGACCGTGATACCAGCGTTGTTCACCAGGACGTCGATCCCGCCGAAGGCGTCGTGAACCGACTGGTACATCTCCTGGACCTCCCCGAGGTTGGCGACGTCAGCCTGGGCGACGACGGCCTCGCCCCCCGCCCCGTCGATGATGTCTCTGACCTCGTAGGCGGCGTCCTCCGACGACCGGTAGTTGACGACGACGTTCGCGCCGTTGCGGCCGAACTCCTCCGCGATCCCGCGCCCGATCCCCTTCGATGCGCCCGTGACCAGGCACGTTCGGTTATCTAATGTCATCGAATATCACGTCACGACAGTATTACACTACCGGGGTATATCAGACTGGCGTCAGCAACAACGCCACCGACACGGTCGCCGGCCGGGGCGGCGACGTTGCCGACCCTACTCGTAGAGCCAGGTCTCGTCGACCTGTGCCCACTCGACCAACTCGTCGTCGTCAAAGAAGAGCTCGATCTCCCGCTCGTTGGCGCCCGGGTCCTCGTTGTCGGAGCCGTGGATGACGTTACGCCCCAGGTCGAGCCCGAGGTCCCCACGGATCGTCCCGGGGGCTGACTCGGCGGGGTCGGTTTCGCCCATCATCGCCCGGACCTGCCGGGTGGCGTCCTGGCCCTCCCAGACCATCGCCATCACCGGACCGCTGGTGATGAACTCGACCAGCCCCTCGAAGAAGGGCTTGCCCTCGTGTTCGCCGTAGTGGTCGTGGGCCAGTTCCTCGTCTATCCGGGTGAACTTCGCGCCGACCAGCTTCAGCCCCCGCTGCTCGAACCGGGAGATAATCTCGCCGACGAGCCCGCGCTGGACGCCGTCGGGTTTGACCATCACGAACGTCCGCTCGCGCCGCTCGCGCCCCTCGCTCATACCTCGGCTTCCTCCTCGGGGTCTGCGTCGTCGACGCCCTCGTCGCCGGGCTCCGTCTCGTCACTGTCGCCGGCCGGCTCGGCGTCAGGCTCCCCGGACCCCTCCGCGGTCGTGGACGCTGCCTCGGCCGGTTCCGTCTCGGCCTCGACGTCTGCCACCTCGGCGGCCGGGCGACGGTCGTCGCCTTCGTCCGTCCACTCGAGGTCGCGGGCCCGCCGGCCCAGGTCGACGTTTTTCTCGCACTTCGAGGAGCAAAACCGGACCGTTGTCCCGTTCGTGCGGACGAACATCGTCCCCGTGCCGGGCTCGATATCCCCGCCACAGAAGTCACACTCGTTTGTTTGTGGCATTATTAACCCCCGATCTGGTCGGCCTCGCGGGCGGTCTCGCGCAACTGGAGCACGTCGCCCTCCCGGACCGGGCCGAGGACGTTCCGGGTGATGATCCGC
>CAZQZE010000038.1:0-13746 GCA_964597715.1 uncultured Halobacteriales archaeon | reverse complement strand
CCGTGGGCTCTCCTCTCGAACCGCTGTAATCCGCGGTCACTCCGCCTGCTCCGGCGAGTGTGCGGTTCGGTACGCGCCTGCTGACTCACGGACTGCGCCGCACGCGAGTACGGGTCAGTCCCAGACGTCCGACAGCGGGTGGTCGTCCGCTCCCGACCCGTCGCGCGTGTGTCCACGGCCACGACCGCGGGTGTGCCCGACGTTGCCGGCCCGTCCGCCCGAGCGCCCGCGTCCGCCCCGGCCGTCGCTCCCTGCCAGGGCCTGCTCCGGGGAGAACTCCGGCAGGTCGGGCTCGGTCAGGCGGTCGACCTGGTCGGCGAACCACGGGGGGACGTCCCCGCTAGCGCGCTCGAAGAGGTCAAGCAGTGACGCGTCCGCGAGGTAGGTCGCGCCGTGGTCGTCGGGCGCCCGGACGACCCGGCCACAGGCCTGGATGACCGTCCGCAGCGCCGCCCGGTAGTACCAGCCCCACCGGCCGTCCTCCAGGCGCTGGGCGACCCGCGAGTCACGCGTGTTCGGGTAGGGGGCCTTGCAGAGCACCTGCCACCGGCACAGCTCCCCCTCCAGGTCCAGCGCCTCCTCCATCTTCACGGAGAGAAAGACCTCGGGGGCGTCGGTCCGCTTCCAGGCGGCAAGCTGGCCGTCGCGGTCCTCGCTGTCGTGGGTCCGGACCCGCGACCCGACACCACTGTCGGCGAGCAGGGCCGCGAGCCGGTCCTGGACCGCGTAGGAGTGGCAGTGGACCAGCCCCTTCTCGTCGGGGTGGGCCGCCATCACCCGGACGAGCGCCCGGGCGACAGCAGGCAGGGTCTCCTCGCGGTGTTCGTAGGTCATCTTTCCCCGGGTGATGTCGTACAGCGGGCGGTGCTCGACGGGGAAGGTGTGGGGGACGTCCACCAGCGCGACGTCGTCGGGGTTCAGCCCGACGCCGGCACAGAACGCCGTCTTGTCGAGGATGGTCGCCGAGAGCAGGGCGAACTTTTCGCCCCGGTCCCAGACCGTGTGCGAGAGGTACCGCTCGGGAGCCAGCGGCTTGACCGTGACCCGGGTGCCGGCGCCGTCGGGCTGGTCGACGACCCAGGTCGTCGGGCTCTCGGGGTCGCGGTACTCCTCGGCGAACCAGGAGAGGTCACCCCGTAACTCCCGCAACCGGTCGCGCTCCGTGGCCTCCTCGGGGTCGAGTTCGGCGGTGCCACGCAGCCCTTCCAGCCGACGCTCCGCGAGCGTCGTGAGAGAGTCCGCAACGGCGGCGGCGTCCTCCAGGTCCTCGACGGCGGGGATATCCGCGGCCGGCCAGACCGGGACAGTGTCGGGGCCGAGGTCGATGGTGGCGTACATTTCCGCCCAGTCGCCCAGCCCGTGGGCCTCGTCGACCACGACCACGTCACGCGTGCCGAACACGTCCGAGCCGGCGGTCTGCATGAAATAGGCGAGCGTCATCGCCGCGACCGGGCGGTTGGCGGCGATGGTCCGGTCCGAGAAGTACGGACACCGGTGTTGCACCTGGCAGTCGAACCCGCGTTCGCGGGCGCAGGGCGCCTGTGTGACCGGTGTGTCGGTCTCGCCGGGGAGGATACAGTCGTAGTTGTTCTTGCCGCGAACGACACTCAGGTCCTCGAGCAGCGGGTCAGCAGCCACGTCAGCAAGCTGGGAGACCTGGGGGGTGGTGTAGTACGCCCCGACCGGCTTCGTTGGGTCGTCGGCGCTCGCCTGGCGGGCGCAGCCCGCCACCGCCCGGGCCAGCAGTGACTTGCCGCTGCCCGTCGGCGCACGCACCAGCACCACGTCGTTGCCGGCCGCGAAGGCCGCCCGAATCTCCTCGAGCGCGCCCTCCTGATTGCCGCGGTACTCGGGGGCCGGGAACGCCTCGTGAACGCGGCTGGGGTCCACACACTGTCCGGGGACCGCGCCGGAGATAAGTCCCCCGCTCACTCGGTGTCGGCCGGCGGCAGGTCGGCGACATCCTCGGCGGTCGGCTCGCGGTCGTCGGGCAGCCGCTCCATACACTCGTAGCACAGAAAGTGGTCGCTCCCGTCGGCGAGTTCGAGCTGGATGCCGCCGGTCTCGTCGGCCTCGAGCGTCCAGAGGTTCGCGATGCCGCCGGCGATGGAGACCTGCGTGCCGCACCCGTCACACGGCTGGCGTGCCATACCTGCACTCCGGGCGCCAGCGCCAAGGGGGTTCCGGCGCCGGACATCGCCGCAATCTGTAAGGTCCAGCCGACAAAGGTCAGGTATGCGTGTGCTGGTCACTGGGGCAACGGGCTTTGTCGGCGGGCGGCTGGTGCCGGCGCTCGTCAGGGCGGGCCACGAGGTGCGGGCGCTGGTCAGGGATTCCGGCCAGTACGACGCCCCCGAGGGCGTGACAGTGTGTGAGGGTGACGTCCTCGACCCCGGGAGTTTCGAGGGCTCTCTGCGGCGGGTCGAGGCCGCATACTACCTGATCCACTCGATGCGGGCCGGCGAGGACTTTGCCGACCGCGACCGGCGTGCGGCCGCCAACTTCCGGGACGCGGCCGACGCCGCCGGGGTCGAGCGCGTGGTCTACCTCGGCGGGCTCGGCGAGGAGGGCAAGGACCTCTCGCATCACCTGGAGTCCCGGCGGGAGGTCGAGGCCGTCCTCGACGCCGGCGGGTACGACCTGACGACCCTGCGGGCGGCGGTGGTCATCGGCGACGGGTCGGCGAGCTTCGACATGATCCGTCAACTCGCCGGCCGACTCCCGGTGATGGTCGCACCACGGTGGGTCCACAACGAGTGTCAGCCGATCGCTATCGACGACGTCCTCGCCTACCTGGTGGGCGTCCTGGCCGTCCCGGAGACCGCCGGCGAGACCTTCGAGGTGGGCGGGCCGGACGTGCTCACCTACGAGGAGATCCTTCGGACGACCGCCCGGGTCATGGGGCGGCGTGAACCGTTCGTCATCTCGGTGCCGATACTGACCCCGCGGCTGTCCTCCTACTGGGTCGGGCTGATGACCGACGTGGACTTCCACGTCGCCCGGCCGCTGATCGACGGGCTGAAAAATCCCGTGGTGGTCAGCGACGACTCCATCACGGGCCTGGTCGACGTCGACCTGACACCCTACGACGAGGCGGTCCGCCGTGCCCTCGCTGTCGAGGACTACCAGCCGCTGGTGAGCGCGGGGGTTACACCGTGACCGCCCCGGGGACGTCCGCCGGGACACAGTACGGGGAGACGTGGGTCTACGAGAGTATCATCGGCGCACTGCCGGGGGTGGATATCTCCCCGGGCCTGGCACTCCTCATCCAGTTTACCGTCTTCGAGGCTGCTATCCTCGTGTTGGCGTGGGTTTACGGGCTCTGGACGGCCGCCGCTGCGGGGACGGTGGCGGTCGTCGTCGCGACGCTTGGCAGCGCGGAGATGCTCCGGATCGGCCGCCGGACCCGTGACGCGGACGTCCCCGAGGCGTACCGTCGGCTGCTCTTTGGCTCGAACGTCGAGGTGGTCCTCTCGGTGCTGGCCTACATTGCACTCCTGACCCACCTGTTCGTCTACGACCTCCGGACGGGCGGCGAGCCGCTGGTGACGACGCTGTTCGGCCCGGAGCCGCCGGTGTTGGTGGTCTATCTCACCCTGCTCGTGCTGTGGGACGTCTGCTACCGGATCGGGACCGGCTGGTGGGCGAGTGTGGCCGCGCTCTGGCGGTCGGTCCGGTTTCGCTTCGACGGGGAGACACGCCGCCAACTCCTGCGGGCGGACCTGGAGACGCTCGGCTTCGGGGTCACACAGCTTGCACTGGTTCCGTTCGTCCTCGGCCAGCCGGTCCTGCTCGCGGCTGTCGTCGGGCACGTGCTGGCGGTGTCGACGGTGACCGGCCTCGCAATACTGCTCTCGCGGGGTCAGGACTGAATCCGCTTGAACTGGTCGAGAAGCTCCTCGGCCGACTCGCCGCCCTCGTACTCCACCTGCCCGTCGTGTTCCGCCCGCTCGTCGTCGAAGTTGGCGTCGAGTTCACTGTTTTTCCGCTCACGACGCTCGTGCTCCGCTTCGTCATATGCGCCCATCGACATTGGTTACCACACCCAAGCTTGCCGGCTATCCGGTATCAATCTAACGGTGGGGGCAGACCACGGCTGTCGCGGCCGTACCCCCGTCAAGCACAAGCCTCTCGTGTTCCGGTCGCGTACCAAGGGTGTGGCAAGTCCGATTCGTTTCCGGCGCGCAACCGACCACTGGCACCTCAACCGCGTCCGGAGCGCCCTCTGCAACCCACTCGACAGCCGCTTTGGGGCCGCCCTCACCAGCCCGTGGTTTGCCCCACCGGTCGGACACGACGCCCGCCGCATCGAGATGGACAACGGGGACCTCGCGCTCTTTACCTGGGCCGAGGACGGCAGCGGGGCCTGGTGGCTCGGCAACACCGAGACCCCAAAGACCCTCTGGAAGACCGAGAAGTACAGCTTCGAGGAGGCACCCGACGGGGTCGCCGAGTGGGGCCAGCGTGAACTGCTCGCCACGCTGGAGGTGGAGGACCCCTGGCTGGCCGCCTACGAGGCGGTCTCGTGGTTCTTTCTGCCCGTCTTTCTCTCCAAGGACGGCAGAACGGTCACCCGTCGCTTCTTTGGGGAGGACGCCGCCGGGTTCCCCGACGCCGGCCGCGCGGCGGGGCTGACCTTCTACGACGACCTCCTCGCGACGGGGCTGCTCGACGACTACCGGTACACGATGGCGACGAAACTCGGCACCAGCGAGCGGTTCGACCGGACACGGATGCGGGCCACGATGGGCGAGTTCAACGCCGCCAAACTGCTCGCCGACGCCGGCCACGACCTCGCGCCGGAGGTCGAACTCGACTCCGGGCACGCGCTCGATTTCCGGGTCGACGGCCACACGCTCGTGGAGGTGACCCGGCCACAGCCACCCGGCAACCGCCGCGCGGGCACGCCCGCCACAGCCATCCGGGAGACCGTCGACAACAAGACCAACGACCAGCTCCGGGTCCACGGGGGGGCGACACTGCTCGTCGACTGTACCTCCTTCCGGGACGACGAGTGGTCGGCCGTACTGGGGGAACAGCCGGCCGTCGGCTACGAGCCGACCGTCGTCTACCGGTACCGGCCCGACGGGGCTGTCTCGGGGTACACCTGCGGCTCGGTGCCCTTAGAGGTCGGGGACCTGCTGTGACTCCCGACCGGCGCCCGGCGTGACGTCGAGCACGCCCAGGCGGCCGGAGACCAGCCCGACCGCCAGGCCGGCCGCGTGTGCGACCAGTGCCGCCCGCGAGGAGCCCGTGACGACCGTCAGCCCGACGACCACCACGGCGAGGACGACCAGCTTCGCCCGCCGGGAGAGCCCGACCCGGTCGAGCAGCGCGCTCGTGAGGGCGTTGCCCGAGAGCATGTACCCCACCAGCGCGAAGACTGCGCCGCTCGCACCGAGGACGACCGGCGGCTCTCCGAGGAGCCCGCCGACCGACAGCTCCGCGAACACGGCAAGCACACCAGTCGCGACAAAGAAGGCGTGAAACCGCGGGCGTGTCGTCCGACGGGCGACCAGCGGGCCGACAACCGCCAGCGCGACCGCGTTGGCGACCAGATGACCCGGGCCGGCGTGAGCGTAGACGCTCGTGGCGAGCGTCCAGGGCTCGGCGACAACGGTCGTTGCACTCGCCGCGAGCGCGCCCGCCTGTCCGAGCACGCCGAGGGTGACCTGGAGAGCAAAGACCGCGAGCATGACAGCGAGTGTCTCGAGGACCGGAGACCGGCGCATACCCCTATTCGGGGGCGCGCAAACAAAAGAGGCCTGCCTGTTCCGGCCGCCACACGCACAGTCAGTCGCCGAACTCGGCCTCGATGGCCCCGCGGTCGATCTTCGAGGGGCCGCTGGTGGGCATCTCCGCGACGAACGCGAGGTGACGCGGGAGTTTGAAGTCGGCTATCCGCCCCTCGGCGAAGGACTGCAGCTCCTCGAGGGCCAGGGAGTCATCACCCTGGACCACCGCCTTGCCGACCTGGCCCCAGGTCTCGTCGGCGACGGGGACGACGATGACCTCCTCGACACCCGGGTGGTCGGCGAGGACGTTCTCGACCTCCGGCGGGTAGACGTTCTCGCCGCCGGAGACGAACAGGTTCTTTTTCCGCCCCTCGATGTAGTAGTAGCCCTCCTCGTCGACCCGGGCCAGGTCGCCCGTCGAGACCCACGCGTCGGTCTCCGCCTCGCTGCCAAAGACCTCGGCGGTCTCCGCGGGGGTGTCCCAGTAGCCGTCGCCGGCGTGCGGGCTGGCGAGTTCGAGTTCGCCCACCTCGCCCGCGGGGAGTTCGGTCCCGTCGTCGTCGACCACCCGGGCGTCGACGTAGAGCGCGGGGGTGCCGATACTGGCGGTCTTCTCGCGGTCGAAGTCGGCGGGCATCGCGAAGTTGTTCGGGCCACACTCGGTCAGCCCGTACCCCTGTGAGAGGTCGACACCACGCTCGGCCCAGGCCTCGATGGTGCTGTCCCGGCAGGGGCCGCCGCCGCTTTTCGCGACGCGAATCGAGGAGAGGTCTGTCGTCGCCCAGTCGTCGTCCTCGATCATGAACCGGAGGACCGCGGGGACGGCGACGAGGACCGAACAGCTGTGTGTCTCGACCAGGTCGAGCACCTCGCCGGGGTCGAAGTCCCGGGAGATGAGCACCGTCCCACCCAGGTGAAACAGGGGGACCGTGAGGACGTTCCAGCCCCCGGTGTGGAACATCGGGAACACCATCGGGGTCACGTCGTCGGGCCGCAGCCCCCAGGAGAACACCGTGTTGAACGCGTTCCAGGCGACCCCGCCGTGGGTCTGGACGACCTCCTTTGGCAGCCCGGTCGACCCACCGGTGTGCAGGAGGAGGCGCGGGTCGTCCAGCGCCGCCTCGACGGTCTCGACGGGGCTGTCGTCGGCCGGGCGCGCGTCATCGTAGCGCGTCCAGGTCCGGTCACCGACGGGGTCGGCGTCAACAGAGGCGTCGGTCGCCGGGTCGCCGGCGTCGCCGCCGGCCGGCAGGCCGACCAGCGCCGGCACCTCGCCGGTGTACTCGTCGTGGGCCAGGGCGGCCCGCAGGTCCGCCTCGAAGGGTGCCTCGACGACCAGCGCCGACGGCTCGGTGTCGTCGAGCATCGCCGCCAGTTCCGGCGGCGCGAGCCGGTGGGAGAGCGGGGCGAGCACGGCCCCGAGTTTCCCGGTTGCGAAGTAGAGGTCGACCATCGCCGGCCGGTTTCGGGAGACGGCGGCGACCCGGTCGCCCGCTCCGACACCGCGCTCCCGGAGCAGGCGGGCGGTCCGGTTCGCCCGTCGGTCGAGTTCGGCGTACGTGTACTCCGTCCCGGTGTCGGCGTCGACGAGGCCGACCCGGTCCGGCGAGAGCTGTGCCCGCCGCTCGCTCAGCGAGCCGACCCACCCGTAGGGGCGCGTCCCGTGCTGGTGTATCATACCGGGTCCCTGGACGCCCGTCGACAAGAGGGTGCTGTCTCGTGGCCACCGAGACTCCTCCCGGCGTGTCCGCACCACCCCGAGAGCGAAGTGAACACGCTGATACCGGAGGACCGCCTACAGAAGGTCGATGGAGTTCGACCTCGACGTGCGGATCCTGACGCTTGCGCTGGCGCGGATGGTGGACGCGGTCGCCAACTCCTTTCTCGTGGTCGTGCTCCCGCTGTACATCGAGCGGGTCGTCGACCTCCCTGGCTTCATCGGCGGGACGGTGTCGCTCGGTTCCGTCGAGTTCTCGGTGACCTCCGCGCTGCTGATCGGCGTCGTCCTCTCGCTGTTCGGGTTCTTGAATAGCCTCGGGCAACCGTTCACCGGCCGCCTCTCGGACCGGACTGGCAAGCGGAAGGTCTACCTCCTGTTCGGACTGGCGCTGGTTGCGGTCGGCAGCGCCGGCTACATCTTCCTCACCGACTACGTCTCGATCGTGCTCCTGCGCGCGCTACAGGGCATCGGCGCGGCCTTTACCGTCCCGATGACCGTCGCGCTGGTCAACGAGTACTCCGCGGAGGGCCAGCGCGGGGGGAATTTCGGGCTGTTCAACACCTTCCGGCTGCTCGGCTTCGGGACAGGCCCGATCGTCGCCGGGGTCGTCCTCGCGGCCGGCCCCTACCGCCTGGTCGGCGTCGATATCTCGGGGTTCGACGCCGCCTTTCTGGTTGCTGTGGTCGGTGCCGTCCTCAGCTTCGTGCTCGTCACACTCCTCATCGAGGACCCCGAGCGGACCGAGGCCGAGGCCGGCGAGGACCTCTCACTCAGCGTCCGGAACGCCACCGGGGCGGGCCTGGACCCGGTCTTTGCACTCGCGCTTGCGACGGGGGTGATGTCGTTCAGCTTTGCCGTCTTTGCCCCGCTCGCAAACGCGATCAACGCCCGACTCGCACAGGGTGACTTTCTCTTCTCGCTCCAGTTCGGTGCGAGTGTGCTGGCAAACGTCGTCTTCCAGCTCCCGCTTGGCCGGCTGAGTGACCGCTACGGCCGTCGCCCGTTCCTGCTCGGCGGGTTTGTCCTCCTGCTGCCGGCGACGCTCGCACAGGGCTTTGTGACCACCTCGGAGGTGATGGTCGTCCTGCGGTTCGTCCAGGGGGTCGCGGTGGCGGCGGTGTTTGCCCCCTCACTGGCCCTGGCGGGTGACCTGGCGAAGGAGGGCCAGTCCGGCTCGACACTGTCGCTGCTGACGATGGGGTTCGGGCTCGGGATCGCCTTCGGCACACTGTTTTCGGGGGTCCTGGTCGGCTTTGGGTTTGCAACCCCGTTCGTGGTCGCGACCGCCGCCGGGGCCGCGGGGCTCGCGCTCGTCTACACACAGGTCAGTGAGACCGTCGCCGACGCCGCCGGGGTGCCGGCGGCCGGCGACTGAGGGGCCACCCCGGACGCCGGGGTGTCACACAGGGCGGGGGCCAACTCCACACGGACCCGGGTGTTTTTATCCCGGACCGCCGTGTCATCGATAATGGCTACGCCGTCCCGGGTACGTCCGAACGTCCCCCGCGAGCAGTTCGCCTTCGAGTACCGGCCGGAGACGGACCAGTTCTTCGAGAATGCGCTCGCGAAAGCCCGCTCGGGCGAGCGCCTCTCCGTCGCGGACGGGGTCGAACTCCTCGTGACCGGCACCGACCGCGAGGGGATCGACCTCGAGCGAAAGGAGCTGGTGCTGGAGGCTGCCGACCGCCGCCGCGCCGAGGTGGTCGGCGACGAGGTCACCTTCGTCGCCAACCTCAACAACAACATCACGACCGCCTGCAACACGGGCTGTCTGTTCTGTAACTTCAAGGACCGCTCCGAGCAGTTTCTCGAGGACAGCGACGGCGACCACGGCGGCTTTACCAAGACTCCCGAGGACTCACGCCGGATCGTCGCCGAGGCCGTCGACCGTGGGGTCTACGAGGTGACCTCCGTCTCCGGACTCCACCCCGCCTTTGCGCTGGACGACGACCACCGCGAACTGCTGGAGGCCAGTGACCGCGGCGACCTCAACTACAAGTCCCCCGCCCGCTACGAGGTCGACCCCGGCACCTACGTCGAGCAGATGCGGGCGATGAGCGTCGACGACCTCCACGTCCACTCGATAACCCCCGAGGAGGGGTACCACGCCCGCCGGGGGACCGACTGGTCCTACGAGGAGGTCTACGGCCGGCTTGCCGACGCCGGACTCGATTCGGTGCCGGGCACTGCCGCGGAGATCCTCGTCGACGAGGTCCGGGACGTCATCTGCCCGGGGAAGATCGACACCGCCGAGTGGGTCCGGGCGATCGAGGCCGCCGCAAATGTCGGCCTCCCGACGACCGCGACGGTCATGTACGGCCACGTCGAGAACGAGCGCCACCGCGTCGAGCACTTGGACGTCATCCGCCGCCTCCAGGACCGGACCGACAATATCACCGAGTTCGTCCCGCTCTCCTTTGTCCATCCCAATACCCCGCTTCACGACCGCGGGATGGTCGAGACCGGCGCCAGCACCCACGAGGACGAACTCATGATCGCCGTCTCGCGGCTGTATCTCGACAACATCGAGCACATCCAGTCCTCCTGGGTGAAATACGGCGACGAACAGGGGCTAAAGATGCTCTCCTGTGGCGCCGACGACTTTATGGGCACCATCCTGAGCGAGGAGATCACCAAGCGCGCCGGCGGCGACTACGGCGAGGCCCGCTCGGTCGCGGAGTACGTCGAGATGATCAGCGCGGTCGGGCGGGTGCCGGTCGAGCGGTCGACCGATTACACGGAGCGGCGGCGGGTCGACCCCGAGGACACCCCCCACGGCCCCGAACTCGGCCCCCACGCCGACGGGACGCCGCTCGTCGAGTAGGCCGTCGGTCCGTCGGTCAGGGCCGCCGACAGCCGGCGGGAGACAAAACTGATACAACCCTCCTGGGGGATAGTCTGTCTCTATGCCCTCCATCACGCGTCGACGCCTCCTCGGACTCGCCGGGGCGGGCACAACCGTCGCCCTCGCAGGGTGCGGGCTACTGGCCGGCGGCGAGGACTTTCCCACGGCCGGGAGTCTCGGGTTCGCGAACCTGGACGACCTCCCCCACACGCTCGGCGTTCGTGTGGTCGATACGCCGGAGACGTACCGGGTCGACGGCCGGGAGCGTGGGGTCCCCCTGCCACAGCGCCGCCTCCGGGCGTCGGTGACCCTGCGGCCCGGCGAGACCCTCCTCTACCCGAACGTGTTCACCGAGCCGGTGTCGTACGAGGTCGAGATTACCGCCGACGGTGGACCCCCCCGGAGAGCGGACGCCGGAGCCGTGACGTTCGCCCCGCAACTGCGCGGTGATGGCCAGTATCTCTCGGTCGAGACCGGCGAGAGCGGCGAGACGGGCTGGGTCGTTACAGCCGCCGGCATCAGCAACCACTACGACGGGCCTGCCGACACCGGGTGACGACACGCGAGGATGCCGACGGGGGGTCACAGTGCCACGCACCGTCGGCAAACACCGCCGGACGGCCGAGCGCCGCGCCCTCGGGCAGGTCTCTCAGAGCGACTCGCCCCGGAGGACGGCCCGGAACCGCCGGCCGGCGTCGGTCTCGGCGCGGAGCGCGTCCCGGACGCGCCCGGGAACCCACCCGTCGTATCCGGGGCTGGAGCCACCGTCGGCCGCCGGCGTCCGGGCGGGCGTCCCGTCGAAGTCGGTCCGGACCTCTGCCGGCAGGTACCGCTCGTACACCGGCAGCCGCTCGCGCAGCGGCACCGACGCGCGGTCGGCGATATCGCGCAGGGCGTCAAGGGCCGGCCAGGCGTAGTCGGGGTTGATGTGGTCGTCGGTGACGGGGGAGACACCACCCAGGTCGTCGATGCCACAGTCCACGACTTCCCCGGCCGGCGCGAGGTTTGGCGGCACCTGCAGCGACACAGTCTCCGGCAGCGCCGCCCGGGCCATCGCGACCGCCCGGCGCAGCGTCTCCAGGTCGGGGGTCGGCCCCTGCCAGCGATCGTTCTCGGCGACCGGCTGGACGATCACCTCCTGGATGTGGCCGTACCGCTCGTGGAGTTCGCGGATGGCCAGGAGGCTCCGGGCCCGGTCGGCCCACTCCTCGCCGATGCCGACCAGGATACCCGTCGTGAAGGGGACACCCAACTCCCCCGCGGTCCGGATGGTTGCGAGCCGCTGTCCCGGTGACTTCGCGCGCGGGCCGCCGTGGGCCTGGACCTCCGCTGTCGTCTCCAGCATCACGCCCATCGATGCGTTGCGGTCGGCGACGGTTGCCATCTGCTCGCGGGTCTGGTCACCGGGGTTGGCGTGGGGGAGCAACCCCTCCTCCAGGGCGATCTCGCAGGCCCGCCGGAGATACTCGTGGATGGACCCAAAGCCCCAGGAGTCGAGTTGGTCGTGAACCTGGGTGTAGCGGTCGTCGGGGTCGTCACCGAACGTAAACAGGGCCTCGGTGCAGCCGGCGTCGGCGCCGGTCCGGACGATGTCACGGACCTCCGCCGGGCTCAGCAACTCCGCCTGGCCCGGCGGGTCGTAGTAGGTGCAGTAGGTGCAGGTGTACCGGCAGGCGGTGGTCAGCGGAACAAAGACGTTCCGACAGAACGAGAGGTGGTCGGCCGGCTCCACGTCGGCGGGGCGGACCGCGAGCAACTCCGACACCGCGGACTCGGAGCCGGGCAGCGAGAGGTCGAGACCGTAGGCCGGGGCGTCCGGGATCACGGCCGAGGATCCGAGCCGGAGGGGCAAAACCGTTCGGGAGGGCAACAGCCAACCCCACGGGCCTGCCAGCCGCGATACAGCGGGCAGTCACCCGTCGCGCTCGGCCGTCATCCGGCCGCTGTCCGCCGAGACACCGAAGCCGGCCTCCCGGAGCCACGCGGCGGCTTCGCCGTCCGAGTGTAACAGGACCTCCGCCAGGTCTGTCGGGGTGTCGACGTCGAGTGCGAGCCGGAAGGAGTCGACCGTCCGGACCGTCGCGCCGACGTCGGCGGCAGCCTCGCGGTGGTCGCGGTAGGAGACGCCGTGGTAGTCGACCCGGAACCCCGGGTGACGGGCGAGCAGGGCGTTGGTGCCGCCACCCAGCCCGGGCGCGAGCACCACGTCGGCCGGGCGCCGGAACAACTGTTGGACAGCCTCCGGCGTCGTCAGCGGGAGGTCGCCCATCACGACCGCGACGGGGGCCTCAGTAGCCTCGAGTGCGGCGTTGACCGCAGGTGTGAGTGGGCGGTCGTCGACGCTGACGTCGGCGTCGACGTCGGCCGGTGCGGTCGTAAGCACCCGGATGTCGAGGTCACGGTCGGTCCCGCGCAGGGCTGTGAGCACGTCCGCGAGCATCGCCCCCGCGAAGGCGCGGCGCTCCTCGGCGTCGAGAACGGGGTCGAGACGCGTGTTCGGCTCTCTGGCGTCGAACGGGACGAGAACGCGCATCTACCGGCTGTCGGGCCCGTGCTGTGGCCGGCCGGCCCTCGCGGCCCGGGCCGTGTCTCTCAGGGGGCGTGTCACCGTCTCAAAACAGGGGGTCGAGCTCATCCTCATCGTCCTCGACCAGCGTCTCCAGGTTGTCCTCGCTCTCCTGGCGGATCTCGTCGATATTGTCCTGGGCCTCGATGGCCACCTGCTGGAGTTCCTTTACCCGCGGGACGTTGTGGACGCCCGACAGCAACACGGCGGCGGCGACACTGGGCTCGTTTTTCGGGTAGTCACCGCCCCGGACCTCCATGCTCCCGGTCTGCTCCTCCAGCCACTTGCGCCCACGCTCGATGCCTTTCCGGTTGAGATACTTCGGCGGGCCCGAGAGCACCAGCAGTGCCCGCTCGGTCCCCTCGATCTCGCAAGGGAGGGTCAGCCGGCCGAGCGCCGCCTTCCGGACCAGCGAGGTGACCCGGTTCGTGGTGTTCGCGCTCTCGATCCCGTCGTCCTGCCCGTCACTCTTGAACCGCGAGAGCAACCCCCCGCCGGAGTTGCCCAACTCGACGGACTCGGTCGCGTAGCCCACCGTGGAAACGCCGCCCCCGCCCAGCGTGTTGATGATCTCCGAGGAGTCGACGACACTCTCGGCGACGTTGTCACCGGCCTCGACCTCGCCGGCACCAAAGAGCACGCCAAACCTGCGGACGATCTCCTCGTTTATCTCGTCGTAGCCGCCCTGGACTGACTCGCCGGTCTTGCGCCAGGCGTCGTTGTCGAAGACGAGAAGATTGTCCACCTCGCGAGTGAACGTCTGGAACGAGCGGGCGGCGTTGAGCGTGTAGATGCCACCCTCGTCACTGCCGGGGAGGACACCCAGCCCGTAGACGGGTTCGGTGTAGATGCGCTTGAGGTGTTTCGCGACGACCGGCGA
>CAZQZE010000037.1:0-13760 GCA_964597715.1 uncultured Halobacteriales archaeon | reverse complement strand
TCGTCTTTGTCACCCACGACGACCCCGACCACTACGACCCCGCAGCCGTCGCGGCCGTCGCGAAGCCGGACGCGACAGTGGCTGCATACGAGGCCGTCGACACGAGCGACCTCGACGTCGAGGTCAGCAGGCTCCCCCACGAGGGCGAGCGCACGGTGGCGGGCACGAGCGTCGAGACTGTGCCGGCACACAACGACCCGGACGGGCCACACGTCGACGACGAGGGCAGCCCCTGGCACGCGGAGGGCGAGGTCGTCGGTCTCCTGCTGACGCTCGGTGGGGTGACGGTCTACGTCCCCTCGGATACGGACTTCCTGTCGCACCACGAGTCGGTCCGTGCGGACGTCTTCCTCCCGCCCATTGGCGGCCACTACACGATGGACCGCCACGAGGCCGCCGACTTCACCCGGAGCGTCGACCCCGACCTGGTGCTGCCGGTCCACTACGACACCTTCGACGCTGTCGAGACCGACGCCGACGCCTTCGTCGACGAACTCGCAGCCGACGGTCTCCGGGTCGAGCTGTTCTGAGTGCGGGTCGGGAGCCGGCCTCCCGCGGCACCGGCTCCGGGTCACGCGACAGGCGTAAACCCATCCCGCTCACACAGCGGCCATGCGCGACGCACAGCCCGTCGAGCGGGCCGTCGGCGTGGCCTACTACGTCAGCGACGCCGACGGGACCGGCGGCCGCCTGCGGGACTCGCCCGCTGACTTCCGGGTCCGCGAACTCGAGGCCGTCGACGCCGAGCCGGTCGACGCCGACCCCGGGTCGTACCCCCACCTCCTGTTGCGGGTCGAACTGCGGGGCTGGGACACCAACGACTTCGCGGGCGCGCTGTCGGACCGGCTGGGTATCTCCCGCGAGCGGGTCTCCTGGGCGGGCACGAAGGACAAACACGCCGTCACCACCCAGCTGTTCTCGGTCGACGGCATCGACCCGGGCGACCTGCCCGACCTCCACAACGCCGAGGTCGAGGTCGTCGGCCGGGTCGGCCGCCCGGTTCTCTTTGGCGACCTGGCGGGCAACGCCTTCGAGGTGGTCGTCAGGGACCCCGACCGACCCGGGAACGCCCGCGCGGTCACGGAGGAGCTCCACGCGTTCGGCGGTCCAGACGGGTCCGCGGTCGACGACGGCAGACCGGTCGGTGTCCCCAACTACTTCGGCCAGCAACGCTTCGGGAGCCGCCGCCCCGTGACACACGAGGTCGGGCTGGCGCTGGTCCGGGAGGGGTTCGAGGCCGCCGTGTTGGCCTACGTCGGCAACCCATCAGACCGGGAACCGGAGCGGACCCGCGAGGCCCGCGCCTCCGTCGAGGAGACCCGCGACTGGCAGGGCGCCCTGGAGCGGTTTCCCGGCCACCTGGGGTACGAGCGAGCGATGTGTCACCGCCTCGCCGAGGTGGATGGCGAACCCGACCCCGCCGACTTCCGGGCGGCACTCGAGACCGCGCCGACGAACCTCCAGCGGCTGTTCGTCAACGCCGCCCAGTCCTACGTGTTCAACCGGGTCCTCTCGGCGCGCCTGTCACGGGGGGTACCGTTCGCCGAACCGGTCGTCGGCGACGTCGTCTGCTTCCGGGACCGCGAGGTCGACGCCGTCGCGGTGCCCGACACCGGCCGCACACAGCGTGTCACCGCCGACCGGCTGGAGACGGTCCGGCGCCACTGTGCCCGCGGTCGAGCGTTCGTGACAGCGCCGCTCGTGGGCACCGACACCGCCCTCGCCGACGGCGAACCCGGGGAGATAGCGCAGGCGGTGTTGGAGGACGTGGGTGTCGGGCCCGGCGACTTCGACCTCCCGGGCGAGTTCCACAGCGAGGGGACCCGGCGGGCGGTGCTCGTCAGGACGGGTCTGACCGTCGAGCGTGACCCGCTCAGCTTCTCCTTTGCGCTCCCGAAGGGGAGCTACGCGACGGTGCTGTTGCGGGAGTTCCTGAAGACCGACCCCGAGGGGCTGGACTGAGCCCAGCTGTGCCGGAGGTCGAACCGGCTCACTTATCGGCGCGAGCGCCCCAGAGAGGGTATGAACTGCGGTTGCTGTGGCTCGGCGCTGGCCCGCCCGGGCGACTACTGTCTGGTCTGTCGCTCGGAGAACGCCGAGACCGTGGTGCTGGAACTCTCCCGCGAGCGGGCCCGCGTCACCACCGTCGCCGACGACGACGTGCTCGGGCAACGGGAGGTGACGACGACACCGGAGACCGACGGCGAGCGCGCCCCGCCGGAGTTGCGCGCCTTTGCCGGGCAGGTCGCCGACGAGGTCCGTCGCAAGCGCCCGGAGGAGGTCTACGCCACCGGCGACCGCGAGGTGTTGCGGGCGGTCCGGGCCCAGTTACGCTACGAGTTCTACCGTGTCGAGGCCGAGGACCCCGTCGCACACGTCATCGAACACGGCGGCACGGAGCCCCTGGAGGTGGTGGAGGCGCCGGTCGCGGAGAAACTCGGCGGGACTCACTCGACACTGATCGGCGGCCGCGACGGCCGGGAGGCCCTGGAGGTGGTCGCGGGTCACCCACACGTCAAGAAGATCATCCCCGGCCCGATCGACGGCGGCGGGGCCTCGACGGACTCCGGCTTGCGCGCGAAGGCCACCCGGGCCGACGGGACCGGGAACGTCCGCATGCTGGTCCGGGAGGGGTCGAGTGTCCAGGAGAACCGTGTCGTCACCACGGCGCGGGACCGCGAGCTGGGCGAACGGGTCCGGGCCGACCTCAACGAGGCGCTCTCGGCGGCCGACTTCCGGGACTCGTGACCACAGTACTCAGTACGAGTCAGTCGGCGGCAAACCGGTCGAGAAAGGCCCGGGTGTCACCGACCGGATTGACCAGCACCCCGTCGACGCCGTGGTCGGCGAGACTGTCGAGCCTGGCGCGACAGGCCTCGGCCGACCCGACGACCGCGAACCGCTCGGTCAGGTAGTCCGCGAGTCCGAGCCGGTCGACCAGCCGACCGTTGGCGGCCGAGCCTCCGAGACCGGCGTGTTGGTCGGGGTCGTACTCCTCGAGTAGTGTCCGGATGGCCGACTCGTGGTCCGCCGGAACGGCCTTTCCCTCGAAGGTAAACTGGAGGGCGTGGTGGGCGGAGGCCGCGACGGCTGCCAGCAGTCGCTCGCGGTCGACACCGCCGGGCCGGCCGTCGCCGTCTGTCACCGCCACACGGGTGTACAGCCACGTTTCGACCGTCGCAGGGTCACGGTCGGCCGTCTCGGCCCCCGCGCGGACCCGCTCGACGGCGGCGTCGACGACCGGCTCGGTCGCACCGGTCCCAATGAGCGCCCGGTCGGCAACGGCGCCGGCTAGACCGAGCGTCGACGGCCCCTCCGCGGTCAGCACGACCGGGATATCCCGCGGGTCGTCCAGCCAGGCCAACTCGACAGCGTCCCCCTCGTATTCGGCGGTCTCACCGGCACAGAGCCGGCGAAACTGCTCGACGAACACGCGGAGGTCACGCAGTGTCGCCGGGTCCAGCCCCAGTGTCCGCACCCCGTGGTCGCCGCTTGCAAGCCCCAGCACCGCCCGCCCGTCGGTGTGTGCGTCGAGTGTACACAGCGCTCCTGCGGTTACCACCGGGTGACGGGTGACCGGGTTCGTCACCGTCGGCCCGAGGTCGACCGTGTCGGTCGTGTGGGCCGCTGCGCCCAGGCTGGTGTGTAGCTCCTGGAGCAGGGACTGTGAGTCGGCGACGCCAACCAGGTCGAAACCGGCACGCTCCGCCCGCCGGGCGGTTTCGAGAAACGCTTCGGCAGCCTCCGGGTACGCGAGCAGGCCAACATCCATACGCTCGCTTGGGGCGGGCTCACAAAGACCTGTCCCGGATGGGGCCGACTCGTAGCGTTTATACCGCCGCCTGCCGGACGATCGGACATGAGCCAACAGCGCGGCGACGTCGGCAGTGCCGGCCGCTTTGGGGCCCGCTACGGCCGGGTCGCCCGGCGACGGGTCGCCGAGATAGAGGACGACATGAACGACGACCACGAGTGCCCCGAGTGCGGCGAGGACCGGGTTTCCCGCCAGGGCACCGGCGTCTGGGAGTGCAGCTACTGTGGGCACACCTACACCGGCGGGGCCTACAGCCCGGAGACGCCTGCCGGTCGCACCGTCACCCGGTCGATCCGCGCGGCACTCGCCGAGGACTCCGAGGAATGAGCTACAAGTGCGCCCGCTGCAAGCGTGACGTCACCCTCGACGAGTACGGCGGCGTCCGCTGTCCGTACTGTGGCCACCGCGTGCTCCTGAAGGAGCGGAGCCGCGATATAAAGGAGATGGGGGTCAACTGAGCTGAGCCGCGGGGCCCGGGGCCGGCATCATGACTGCGCACGAGGCCGTTTTCTCCGCCGTCTACGACACCACAGAGCACGCCTGCCGCGTCGAGCGGGCGCTCCGCCCGGAGGTGGGTGATATCGGCGGGGACCGGACGAGCGTTGCCCTCACCCGTGAGGCCGACAGCCTCTCTGTCACGGTCCGGGCGACCGACCTGACGGCGCTGCGGGCCGGTCTGAACACCTGGTTCGGGCTGGTCGAGGTGGCCGAACGGGCCGGCGAGGCGGGCGAAACCGCGGCCCACGGCGACGACACTGGCAGCGACGGGGGTATCGACCGGGACGACCCCGGGCCGGAGTAACTGCGTCCAGCGCCCGGTCGGTCGCTCTGCCGTCTGAGGGCCCTGACGGGCCGGCACACCCCGCGAGCAGGAGAGTCCCGGCAGCGACGACGAGGGCGGCCCTTTGGCGGGACATACCCGGCGCTTGGGTGGTCCGAGTGGGTGGGTTTTTCAAGTCGCGGCTGGCACGTTACCGCGGTCGACAGGGCCTGATAGACGGCTCGAACCGGCCCAGACTGTCGGTGCAAACGCTCGAAAGCTTGGGTTTATCCCTTCGGGTCACGAGATAAATATCATGCAAGGAAACCTGCCGCCCGAGGCACAGGAAAAGCTCGAGGAGCTCCAGGACCTCCAGGAGACGGCACAACAGGTCGCCGCCCAGAAACAGCAGGCCGAGACAACACTCGAGGAGTCCGAGACAGCCCTCGACGAGCTCGAGAGCGTCGACGAGGACGCGACGATGTACCGCGAGGTGGGCGAACTTCTCGTCACGACCGACTACGCTGAGGCAAAGGAGGAGCTCGAAGAGAAGGTCGAGAGCCTCCAGGTTCGCGTCGAGACCCTCGGAAAGCAGGAGGAACGCGTCCAGAGCCAGTTCGAGGAGCTCCAGGAGGAGCTCCAGCAGATGCTCGGCGGTGCCGGCGGCGGCGGGCTCGGCCCGGCCGGCGGCGCGTAATCCGACCCACGTCCCGTCCCGGCTACCGCGCTCCTACTGCGATGACAAACAACCAGAGTAACACTGACACGGAGGAGACATCCGGCCCGAGCGACGACGAGGTTGTCCGAACCGCCGCGCAGGCTGCCGAGGACGTCGTCTTCTCGCGCTACGACCGCGCCGCGGTGCGGGATTTGGACGTGACTGTCATGTTCGAGGATGGGCTTCTCGAGGTAGACATCTACCTCGACGCCGATGGCGGTGACCCCGACCAGGTGGCCGACGACGCCGCCCTGGCCGCACGCGGGGCTGCGGACAACCTGCTGCTTTGAGTGTCCGGTCCCGGCGGAACCCTACTCCTCGAGTCGGTTGCTCGCCAGTCCGGTCCGCAAGGCGAGATAACAGAGGACCGAGACAAAGGCGATCGGCGGAAAGATCAGAAACCCCCACAGCGGCTTGAGTCCCCAGCCAAGCAGCATGACGAGGTTGATCAGCCCCAGCGCGACAAACGGGAGCGCCCACAGCGCCGCCCGCTTGCGGGTAATGGGGTAGTCATCGTCCTGCTCCGAGGCTGTTGCCATACCTGTAACTCGGGGTGCAGACAAAAAAACACCGCGTTTGTACGGTGTGGGGGAGGGGGCGCCAGCGAGGGCGGGTGTCGGCACACACGGCGGTGTCAGCGGCCGGTGACGGCGGTCGCGTCGTCGGCGTCGCCGGGTGTACTCCCGCTGATCGCGGCCCCAAGGTCCTCGACAGCGCCGCCGAGGTGGTCCTGCACGGTCGCGTGGACCTCACTCACGAAGTCGGGGACAGCCCCGGGCATGCCCGTTGGCGGGCCACGCTCACCGGCCGCCGCCTCGGGGGGGCCGCCGGCCCCGCGCTCCCGGTCGGCGAGACCGCGTTCGCCCGCAGTCTCGTTCGGCTCGGCCTGTGCAGCCTCCGCCTCGGCGTCGGCAGTCTGGTTGTCGGCACGGTCCGGCGCGTCTACGGGTGCGTTGCCCGGCATTGCCGCGGCCGCCCCGGTGGCGACCACGAGCAGTGCGAGCAACACGCCGAGGGTCTTTGTCGGTGTCATTGCACTCACCGCTCGCCGCCGGAGCGGTATGAAGGGGGCAAGCGCTCAAGCCGTCTCCAGCCGATTTTCGGGCAGTTAATGCGGATTTGGCCGGGATCAACGCCGGTCAATCGGCCTCTACCGTGTCGGAACCCCGGGTGGCCGTGGCGTGTCGACTCCGCCGCCGCCGGCCGGGTCGAGCGCGCGACAGCCGCCGGGTCCGGGGCCGGACAGCGGGCCAGCCCCGGCCCGGGACACAGGGGGTCGGATAGCCTTTTCACCCCTCGCACCGTGTGTCGGGTCATGGAACACGAGGCCACCGTCGAGGGAGTCGGCGTCGGCGTCGGCGATGAGGGCCCCGGCGCGCCGGTCGTCCTCCTGGAGGCCCGCGGGGAGTTGGTCCCGATTTTCATCAGCTCCGACCAGGCCCAGTCGATGCAACTCGCCCTGGAGGGGGAACCGTTCGAGCGGCCGCTGACCCACGACCTCTTTGTCGAGATGGTCGCGGAGTTCGGGGCCGCGATCGACCGCGTCCGGGTCGACGACCTCGCCGACGGCACCTTCTACGCGAAAGTCGACGCCGAACAGTACGCCGGCGGCGAGCGCAAGCAGGCGGTCTTTGACGCCCGCCCGTCCGACGGGATTGCACTCGCGCTCCGGGTCGACTGCCCGATCATCGTCTCCGACGAGGTTGTCGACGAGGCGGGTCGCTCGCCGGAGGAGTTCAAGACTGACGACGACTCGGGCACGGGGGTCGGCGAGGAAGGCGGCGGCGTCGGCGACCGGTAGATGTACGACGGTCTCCTGCTCGACCACGACGGCGTCGTCGTCACGCTGGGTGACAGGACGGCACTGCGCCGGGCCGCCCGGGACGCGCTGCTCGACGCCGGCGTCTCCGAGCCCGACGAGTCCGCGGTCGACACGCTCACCGTCGCCGTCTCCGACGACGAACTGGCCGGGCTGAGCCGTCGGCACGACCTCGCGGCCGAGCAACTGTGGCGTCACCGTGACGACCGCATCCAGGAGGTGCTGCTCGCGGAGACCACCGCCGGCCGGAAGGCCCCCTACGACGACACCGCCCGGCTGCGCGACCTCGACGTGCCGATGGGGGTCGTCAGCAACAATCAGACCCGGATCGTCGAGTCCGTGCTCGAGCACTACGGCCTCCAGGGGCTGTTCGAGACGGTCAGGGCCCGCGCCCCGACCCGGGAGAGCCTCTCGCGAAAGAAACCCCGGCCCACCTATCTGGAGAACGCGATGGCAGACCTCGGTCTCGAGAACCCCCTCTACGTCGGCGACAGCGAGAGCGACGTCGAGGCCGGCCGGCGCGCCGGCGTCGACACCGCCTTTCTCCGGCGGCCACACAACGTCGACCGGCGCCTCGGGGAGACGCCGACCCACGAGGTGCAGGGGCTGGACGAGGTTGTCGCGCTGGTCGCCGACTCGGGCTGACACAGGCGGACGGTCGCTCGCGACTGGGCCGGCGCGGCCGCCCTCACCCTCCGACCGGCACACAGCCCCGGGACGCCCGGCAGCGTTTTGCCGCCGCCACCCGTACTACCGGCGTGTCCGCTGTCGACGGTATCGAGGCGGTTCTGTTCGACCTGGACGGGACGCTCTGCCGGCGCACCCAGGACGTCGGCACACTCTACGACCGGGCGTTCGAGCGGGTCGGCGCCGAACCCTTCGGCGAACCCGCCACGCTGTGGTCGCTGCTCGACGGCGCCCCCGACCCCGACGACCAGGTCGGCCACCTCGCGACCGGGTTCGCGCGCCTGGCCGCCAGACACGGCCGTCGCGTCGACGCCGTTGCACTCGCCGACGCCTTTGTGAGGGGGGTGGACAACACACAGGTGGCGCTCGTCGCCGGCGCCGAGCGGGCCCTCGGGTGGGCCGAGACACGCGGCCCCGCCGGGCTGTTGACCAACGGGCCCGGCAGCCGTCAGCGCCCGAAAGTGCGGCGTCTCGGACTCGGGGAGCGGCTCGACACGGTCGTCTACGCCGGTGACCTGCCGCGCCGGAAGCCACACACCGACCCCTTCGAGCGTGCGCTCGCGGACCTGGGGACCGCACCCGAGCGGACGCTGTACGTCGGTGACTCCCTCTCCTACGACGTGGCGGGCGCGCACAACGCCGGCCTCCCGGTGGCCTGGGTCGACGACGGCGACGGCCCCGGCGAATATCGCCCCGATATCGTCCTCGACTCGGTCGGCGACCTGCCCGGCCTGCTGTGAGCGACACCGGCCGGCCCGGACGGGGTTGCTTCTTTAGCCCCCCCGGGTGTATGTGGTTGTATGCCAGAGGAGTACGGCCGCGACATGGTACTGCCCCTGAACTCGTACGACGACATCGAGAACGCCGTGGATATGGTTCAGTTCGCCGAGGAGTTGGGCTACGGCTACGTCTCGATGGGCGAGACCTCCGGACGGTCGGTCCCGGTCGTCATGGGCCTTCTCGCCGACCGCACCGACACGATCGGGGTCACCGACGATGTGCTCTCACCGTACGGTCGGACACCCTCCACGCTGGGACAGACGGCGGCGACCCTCCAGGAGCTGAGCGGGGGCCGCTTCCGGCTCCGGCTGGGGGCGTCCTCGCCGGCGCTGGCCGAGCGGTGGCACGGCGTCGACTTCGAGCGCCCGCTCCGACGGGTCCGGGAGGCTATCGAGGTGGTCCGCCAGGTCCAGTCCGGCGACCGGCTCGACTACGACGGCGACTTCTTCTCGCCGGGGGGGATGGCCTTCGAGGGGGTCGTGCCCGAGGAGCCAGCCCCTGTCGACGTGGCCGCACTCGGGCCGAAATCCGTCGAGATGGCCGGCCGCTTCGCCGACGGCTGGGTCCCACAGCTGCTGACCGTCGAGGCGATGGAGGAGCGCATGGACGACCTCAGGCGAGGGGCCGAGTTGGGTGACCGCTCCATCGACGACGTCCGCGTCTCGCTGAACTTCCGGTGTGGCGCCTTGGCTGACGGCGAGCGGGCCCGCCAGTACGCCCGCCAGCACGTCGCGTTCATGGTCGCGCTGTACGGCCCCTACTACCGGAAGGCGGTCGCCGACGCCGGCTGGGAGGGTGTCACCGAGACGGTGAGCGCGCGCTGGCAGGACGGCGACCGCGAGGGGGCCTACGAGGCCATCCCCGGCGAACTGCTCGATGAGCTCGTCGCGGCGGGCACCCCGGAGGAGGCCCGCCGGCAGGTCGAGCGTTTCGAGGCTATCGACGGCCTCGACACCGTCCAGGTGAGTTTCTTCGGCCCCATGGACGAGGCGGAGTGTCGGGAGACCCTGGAACACCTCGCCCCGGCGTAACGCCCCACGCGGTCGCGCACCGGACCGACCGTGTGGGTGGGTAACTCGGTGACTACCACCATGATTTATCATTGGTGACTCCGCACGGGTGACATGGACGTTCTTGACACACCCGTTCGGGACGTGATGACAGACAGCGTACGGACCGTCGACAGCCAGGTGTCGGCCGCGACGGTCGCGGAGGTGCTGGTCACCGAGGAGATCGGCTCGGTAGTGGTGTCGGACGGTGACACGGAGGCGGCAGGCGTCGTCACGAAGACCGACATTGTCGACGGTGTGCGCGAGGGGGCGGCCTCGGAGGCGACACCCGTGTCCACACTCATGTCGTGCCCGCCGGTCACCGTCGGTGTCGGGGCCGACCTCCAGACCGCGGTCGACCGGATGGCGGACAACGGCATCAAGCGGCTGCTGGTCGAGGACGACGGGGACGTGACAGGGATCGTTACGACAACCGACGTGGTGGCGGAGTTGTCCCCCGACCTCGACGCGATCGTCGGGATGTTCGCGGAGTGACTCAGCGCAGCCCGTCGGCCATCGCCTCGATGTGTTCACTGTCGTGGGTGACAAACACCTCGGCGCGTTCCCGCCGGGCCAGCGCCTTTATCCCCCGCAGGGACTCCAGGGACTGCTGGAGGTTCCAGTTGAACGAGGCGAGGTGTTCGCGCTCGTAGCCGGTCTCCCGGTGGGCGACATCGGCGCCGAACACGACCGTCCCGGTCTCGGGCAGTTCGAGCACCACTGACTGGTGACCGGGGGTGTGTCCCGGGGTTGGAACGGTCCGGACGCTGCCGTCGCCAAAGATGTCATACGCCCCCTCCAGGGGTGTCACGTCGTACTCGTCCGACCGGAGGCGGTCGAAGTCACCCTCGAGGTAGAACACGTCCTGGACAGGGACCGGCCAGTTGGCGTACCGGAGTTCCTGTCTCTGGACGAGAAACTCCGCGTCGAGGGACACGTCGATGTGGCCCGTGTGGTCGGAGTGGAGGTGCGTCATCACGACGTAGCCGACCGCCTCGGGGGCGTGGTCCGCGGGAGCATAAAAACTACCCCGGCTCCGGGTGTGACGCCGGTCACGTCCCCGCGGGTTTTTGCCGTCTCCGGCCGTTGCGCGGGGTATGCCAACAGAGGTGCCTGCGGAGGCGTTCGCGGACCGCCTGGCCGCGGTCCGCACACGGTTGGGGGAGACTGACGCCGACGCCGCCGTCTGGTTCGGTGCGACCGCGGTCGAGTATCTGACCGGCTTCCACCACATCCAGACCGAGCGGCCGGTCTGCCTGGCCGTCACCGACGACCGCGTCGAGATAACCGTCCCGCGCCTGGAGGTCGAGCGGGTCTCGCCCAACCCCCGGGTCGACGCTGTCCACAGCTACTTCGACTACCCCGGCGGCGACCCGGTCGAAACCGTCGTCGGGATGCTTGGAGAACTCGGTGCGGGGACCGTCCGGGCGGACGCCGACGGCGCCCCCGGCGTGATGGGGTACGAGGGGCCGGCGCTGTCGGAGTTTCTCGGTGTCGAGACCCAGTCGTGGGTCGACGGGATGCGCGAGACAAAGAGTGACGTCGAGGTCGGGTTGATCCGGGAGTCTGCCCGGTGGGCCGACCTCGCCCACCGCTCGCTGGCCGAGCACACCGAGCCCGGCGCCCACCCTGTGACCGTCAGCCAGCGGGCCTCCCTGGAGGGGTCACGCGCCATGCTCGACACGCTGGGGGGCGAATACGCCGCCCGGACCCGCGGGGACGGCCCGGTCCACGCCGGCTACATCAGCGGCGAGGAGACGGCCCTCCCCCACGGCCACACCCCCAACGAGCGGCTCTCGCGGGGGGACGTCCTCGTCACCGGCGCGACGGCGACCGTCGACGGCTACCACGCCGAACTGGAGCGGACGATGTTCGTCGGCGAGGTGAGCGAGGAGGACGAACACTACTTCGGGCTCATGCTGGAGGCTCAGGAGACCGCCTTCGAGGCGATGGGCCCCGGCGTCGACCTGGCGTACGTCGACAGCGAGGTGTACGCGTACCTCGAGGAGCAGGGGATCGCGGACCTGGCCCGGCATCACGTCGGCCACAACATCGGGCTCGGCGCTCACGAGCCCCCCTACATCGACCGGGGCAGCGACGGCAGGATGGAGCCCGGCCACGTCTACACGGTCGAGCCCGGTATCTACACAGAGGAGGCCGGCTACCGTCACTCCGACACCGTCGCCGTCACCGAGGATGGGTTGGAGTTTCTCACCGACTACCCCCGGGACCTGGCGTCGAACGTCGTCCGGGAGTAGCGGCAGTTGTCGGGACGGTCGGGCCCCCCTCACGGCGAGGTTGGGCCTCCTACCGGGCGGGATTGTCGCTCGGAACGTCAGCGTCCGTGCTGGCGGTCGGGGGAGCCCTCGACGGACCCCTCAGTCCGCGTCACGCTTGATGTGCAGTGAGACCCGGCCGGTCGCGACCTCCGTTGTTCCGACGGGCGTGTCACCGGTCACGTCCACGGCCACGACGCCCATCGCGGTGCCCGCACGCACGACCTCCGCCTCCGCGGTCAGGTCGCCCGTCGCCGGCCGGAGGTAGGTGACGTTGAGGTCTGTGGTCGCGTGTGGCGTCTCGAAGGGGTCCGCAAGCACGGTTCGGATAGCCGCGCCGCCACCGTGGTCGATCAGCGTCGCGACGACACCGCCCTGCATGGTCTCCGAGCCCGGGTTCGCGAGCGAGTCGTCGTGGGGCAGTGAGAGCACGACCCGGCCCTCCTCCTGGTGGTCGATTGTGATGCCGAGGTCCTGTAGGTGGTCGTGGCTTGCCAGAAAGCGTCTGTTGGCGTCGGCGTCCATGCCGACCCCTCTCGCGCGGACGAACTTAGTCTGGGGCGTTCCCGGCACGGGCCAGCGGGCACTGGCCCGACGGGAGGTGGGGTGGCGGTAGATTGACCATCCTCGGCGGTGAGATGCGAGCATGGCACAAGCCGACGGGCCGACACACGGCTCGGCACACGTCAACGGTGTCGAACTCCACTACGTCCGGGCGGGCGAGGGGCCGCCGCTGCTGCTGTTACACGGCTGGCCCCAAACCTGGTACGAGTGGCGGGAGGTGATCCCCCCGCTGGCCCAGGAGTATACTGTCATCGCCCCGGACCTGCGAGGGATGGGTGACTCGGGCAAGCCCCGAGAGGGTTACGACAAGCGGACCGTCGCCGAGGACACCCGTGCGCTCGTCCACGAACTTGGCTTCGAGGAGGTGGCGGTCGTCGGCCACGACTGGGGGATGCCCACGGCATACGCCTACGCCGCCCGCCACCGCGAGGAGGTGCAGGCGCTCGCGGTCATGGAGGCGATGCTACCGGGGGTGCGCGCCGAGGACAAGGGGATGCTCTGGCACGTCCGGTTTCACCAGGTCCGGGACCTCCCGGAACGGCTCGTCTCCGGCAACGAGGAGGCATATCTCAAGTGGTTCTACCGGGAGGGGGCCTACGACCCCTCGGCAATCGACCGCGAGGCCCTCCGGGAGTACGTCCGCTCGTACTCCGCGCCGGGCGGGCTCCGCGGGGGCTTCGAGTACTACCGCGCCTACGAGCAGGACGCCGAGCACAACAGCGAACACACCGAGGAGGACCTGGAGATGCCGGTGCTCGCACTCGGGGGTGAGGCCTCCTTCCGGTCGATGCCGGTCCAGGATATGGAGGCCGTCGCGACCGACGTCGACGGCGAGGTCGTCGAGCGCGCCGGCCACTGGATCCCCGAGGAGCGACCCGACTACCTGGTCGGGCGGCTCCGGGGCTTTCTCGAGGAGGCGGGCTACGCGCCCTGAGCGGGCGACGGGGGTGGGCGTCCGTTAGCCGTCGGGCTCGTGTGTGTGTGCGTCGTCGACAGAGGGGGCACCGACGGCGAGCGCCCGCACGGACTCCTCGGCGCTCTCGGGGTTGAACGCCCGCTGTGGGCTCCCCGGCTCGACGACGAGGACCTCGTCGGCCCCGACAACCAACTCGCCGTCGGGCGTCTGGACGTGTAACTCACCGTCGAGGACGTAGAAGGCCTCGACCTGCTCGTCGTGGGAGTGATACGAGAGCGGGAACTGCTCGCCGGGGGCGGCCTCGTAGACGCGCATCCCGAGGTTGGCGTCCTGGTAGTCAAGGCCGGCGGCGGCACTTATCGAGCGGACGTCGACGG
>CAZQZE010000036.1:0-13790 GCA_964597715.1 uncultured Halobacteriales archaeon | reverse complement strand
TGGAGCGCCGGGTGGTCGCCCAGCTGCTCTCGCTGATGGACGGGCTCGACGAGCGTGGCGAGGTGATCGTCATCGGCGCGACCAACCGTGTCGACGCCCTCGACCCCGCGCTGCGCCGGGGTGGCCGGTTCGACCGCGAGATCGAGGTCGGCGTCCCGGACAAGGGCGGGCGCATGGAGATCCTCCAGGTTCACACCCGCGGGATGCCCCTCGCGGAGGGGATCGACCTCGAGGAGTACGCCGAGCGCACCCACGGCTTCGTGGGCGCGGATATCGAGCAACTCGCAAAGGAGGGCGCGATGGGTGCCCTCCGGCGTATCCGGCCGGACCTCAACCTCGAGGAGGACGAGATCCCTGCCGAGACCCTGGAGCGACTCGAGGTGAGCGAGGACGACTTCAAGCAGGCGCTAAAGGGCGTCGAGCCCTCCGCGCTACGGGAGGTCTTCGTCGAGGTCCCGGACGTCACCTGGGAGTCGGTCGGCGGGCTCGAAGGGACCAAAGAGCGGCTCCGGGAGACAATCCAGTGGCCGCTTGACTACCCCGAGGTGTTCGAGCAGATGGACATGCAGGCGGCGAAGGGTGTCCTGCTCTACGGCCCGCCCGGGACAGGAAAGACGCTGCTTGCGAAGGCCATCGCCAACGAGGCACAGAGCAACTTCATCTCGATCAAGGGGCCGGAGTTGCTCAACAAGTACGTCGGCGAGAGCGAGAAAGGGGTTCGTGAGGTCTTCGAGAAGGCCCGGTCGAACGCCCCGACCGTCGTCTTCTTCGACGAGATCGACTCTATCGCGGGCGAGCGGGGCCGTCAGGCCGGCGACTCCGGTGTCGGCGAGCGGGTCGTCTCCCAGCTCCTGACCGAACTCGACGGGCTCGAGGAACTCGAGGACGTGGTCGTGATCGCGACCACGAACCGCCCGGACCTCATCGACTCCGCGCTGATCCGCCCCGGCCGGCTGGACCGCCACGTCCACGTACCCGTCCCCGACGAGGGCGCCCGCCGGAAGATCCTCGAGGTCCACACCCGCGGCAAGCCGCTGGCCGAGGGGGTCGACCTCGACGACCTGGCTGCCCGCACCAACGGCTACGTCGGCGCGGACCTCGAGGCAGTCTGCCGCGAGGCGTCGATGGCCGCGACCCGGGAGTTCATCAACAGCGTCGATCCCGACGAGGTCGACGACACCGTCGGAAATGTCCGCCTGACGATGGCCCACTTCGAGGAGGCCCTCGAGGAGGTCGGCCCCAGCGTCGACGCCGACACCCGCGAGCGCTACGAGGAGATAGAGGAGCAGTTCCAGACCCGCGAGCCGGACCAGCCCGAGGAGGCCCAGGTCAGCCGCACCTTCCAGTAGCGCCGGCAACGACACCGCGACGACTCGCGGCCACCCCTCGTATCTCCGCCGCCGAGCACGTGGCTTTTTGCCGCTGGCAACTGTGGCCCCGGCTGTGAGACGTCGCTCGCGCGTACCCACTCGTCCCGCCCGCACCGTGTCGCGGGAAAGCGAAACCACTATCACTCCGTTTTCTGTTTCTTGGAGCAACAGATGGTGAGAGGTGCGCTTCGACGGCTGTTACCGGGGACACTCGGGGCCACCGTCCCACAGGAGACCTCGCGGTCGCCGGGAGCCGGCGGGGTGACGGCCGAGCCGGACCCGGCTGACCTGGCCGGAGCCGGGGGCGACCCGCTCGAGGTCTGCCTGCTGAGCTACCGCAGTGACCCCTACTCCGGCGGTCAGGGGGTCTACGTCAAGTACCTCAGCCGGGCGCTGACGGCCCTGGGTCACTCCGTTGACGTCATCTCCGGCAGGCCGTATCCGGACCTCGACGAGGAGGTCCGGCTGGTGAAACTCCCCGGCGAGAATGTCGTCGACAGCCCGCGCCGGCTCCGCCAGTTCGAACCCGCCTACCTGGCCGACCCGACCGCCCTCTACGAGTGGCTCAGTGCGCTGACCGGCGGCTTTCCGGACCCCTACGTCTTCGGGCGCCGGGTGCTCGACCACTTCGAGTCCTGTGACCCCGACTACGATGTCGTCCACGACAACCAGTCACTGTGTTACGCCCTACCCGAACTCGCCGACCGGGGCTATCCGGTGGTCGCGACGGTCCACCACCCGATCACGGTCGACCGCGAGGTTACGCTCGCCGAGGCCGAGGGGCTGGGTGAACGGCTACTCGTCCGCCGGTGGTACCGCTTTCTCCGGATGCAGCAGGCGGTTGTCCCGCAACTCTCCCACATCGTGACCGTCTCGGAGGCGGCACGCGACCGTACCGTGGCGGACTTTGCCGCCGACCCTGACGCTGTGCGGGTCGTCCACAACGGGGTCGACACCGACACCTTCGAGCCACGGACCGGCGGGGTCGAGACGGGCGGCGGAGCGGCCGGCTCGGAGCGGGCGACGTACCGCCTGCTGACGACTATCAGCGCGGACGCGCCGGTCAAGGGCGTCCGCTACCTCCTCCGGGCGTTCGCACAGGTCCGCGGGTCCGTCGACGCCGAGTTGGTCGTCGTCGGGGAGTTCGACGACGGCGGTGACGCCGACCGGCTGGCCGAGGGGTTAGGGGTTGTTGATGCGGTCACTACCCACGCGGGGGTGACGACCGACCGGTTGGTCGACCTCTACGCGAGCGCCGATGTCGCCGTGGTTCCCTCGGTCTACGAGGGGTTCGGGCTTCCGGCAGGGGAGGCGATGGCGTGTGGCGTGCCGGTGGTGGCGACCGACGGCGGCGCCCTGCCCGAGGTCGTCGGCGACGCGGGCGTCAGGGTCCCCGCCGGGGACGCGGACGCGCTGGCGACTGCCACCGTCGACCTGCTCGGCGACCCCGACCGGCGTCGCCGGCTGCGTCGTCGCGGCCGGGAGCGTGCCGTCGAGGAGTTCGCCTGGACGGACGCCGCCCGGGGGACAGTCCGGACATACCGGCAGGCGATCACCGATGGAGACGGTTGAGTTCGACCGACTCCCGCTCGGGCCGGGGGCTCGGGTGCTCGATATTGGCTGCGGCGAGGGTCGCCACGCCGTCGCCGCCGCCCGCGATGCCGGCGAGGTCGTCGGTGTCGACCTCGACCCCGACCGGCTCGTGACTGCCAGGGAGGACTACGACACATACGCCGACGGGACCCCTGGCACGTTTCTCCGGGGTGACGCCCTCGACCTGCCGTTCGTCGACGACGGCTTCGACGTTGTGGTCTGCTCGGAGGTGCTGGAGCATCTTCCCGACCACGAGGCCGCCATCGCGGAACTCCGGCGGGTCTGTCGACCCGGCGGGGCGCTCGCGGTCAGCGTGCCTCGCTACGGCCCCGAACGGGTCTGCTGGCTGCTCTCCGAGGCGTACCACCAGGTGGAGGGTGGCCACGTCCGCATCTTCGGCCGCGAGAGGCTGCGGGCGGCAATCGAAGCACAGGGGTTTCGACACCTCGGCGGACACTTCGCCCACGCGCTACACGCCCCCTACTGGTGGCTGAAGTGTCTCCGGTGGGACCGGGCCGACGACGCCGACGAGCAACCCCTCTCGGTGCGGGCCTACGAGCGCTTCCTGGAGTGGGATATCCTGAACGAGCCCAGGCCTGTCCGGGCGGTCGAGGGGGCGCTCAACCCGCTTTTGGGCAAGAGCGTCGTCCTCTACTTCGAGGCCAGGCAATGAGCGAACCGGACCTGCTGGACCCGCGGCTCGAACACAGCGCGGCCTACATCGACCGGACACAGCGGGAGGACGGGCTGGTCCCGTGGTACCCTGGCGGCCCCGCCGACCCCTGGGACCACGTCGAGAGTGCAATGGGGCTGTCGGTGGCGGGCCGGACGGACGCCGCGGAGCGGGCCTACGCCTGGCTCGCCGGGGCCCAGCACGACGACGGTGGCTGGTGGGCGGCCTACGGCGGTGACCCATCCGACCCGGACGACCACGAGGGCGAGGAGCAACGAAAGGAGACCCACCGGGCGGCATACGCCGCGGTCGGGGTCTGGACACACTACCGCGTGACCGGCGACCGGTCGTTCCTGGCCGAGTACTGGCCGACCGTCCGGGACGCCCTCGGGTTCGCACTCGCCCAGCAGACCCCGACAGGGGAGGTGTACTGGACTGTCGAGGCCGGCGGTGAGCCCCACCGCGACGCGCTGGTCAGCGGCTGTGCCTCCATCTACAAGAGCCTCGAGTGCGGGGCGGCCATCGCCGCGACACTGGGTCGGACGGGTACCCGGGACCGCTGGCTCGAGGCCCGTGCGAGACTGGGAACAGCGATCCGCGACCGCCCCGACCGGTTCGACCGCACCTGGGAGAGCAAGTCACGGTACGCCATGAACTGGTACTATCCCGTGCTCTGTGGGGTTCTCAGGGGTGACAGGGCCCGTCAGCGCCTCGAGAGGGGCTGGGACCGCTTCGTCGAACCGGCGCGGGGCTGTCGGTGTGTGGCCGACGAGCCCTGGGTGACCGTCGCCGAATCCTGTGAACTCACACTCGCTCTCCTCTCGGTCGGCCGGCGCGAGCAGGCCCGCGACCTCTTCGAGTGGCTGTTCGAGTGGACCGACGACACGGGGGTGTTCTGGACGGGCTACCAGCTCGAGGACGAGGAGTTCTGGCCGGGTGAGCGGCCCACCTGGACCGGTGGGGCTGCCCTGCTCGCCGGCGACGCGCTCGCCGAACGTACCCCCGCCTGTGACGGGTTCACCGAACACCGGCCGGAGTGAGCGGGGAGGCCCACCTCGTGTCGCCCGCCTACTCCGGGGTACGTGTCCCAGCCCGGTCGGAGACCGACAGCGACCAGGTGTCCCCCTCGTCCCCGAACGCCCCCTTCGTGTCGCCGACGAGCCGGTATGTGCTGTCGACCCGCTCGATGTTGCCCTGCCGTTCGAGGTGGGCGAGGTGTGCAAACGCCTCGCCCGCGCCGACGGGCACAGTCCGGCCGTCAGCGTCGAACAGGCAGACGTTGTTAGCCCCTCCAGTTCGTCGTTTTCCAGGGAGAGACGATTCATCGCACAGCACAACGCCCCGCCCGGTTTAGGGGTTCCCCTCTCCGGCACCGCCCGCGGGAGGGACTACCGCCGCTACCGGTATCCAAGGTCGGCGAGTCGCTCCGCGACCCCGTCGTCGGTCGCCGCGGTGCTGCCCGCGCCGGCGCTGACCACCTCGGGCAAGGGTGGGTCAGGGTTGCGCTCGCCGGTGCCCTGCCGGCTGACCCAGGGCACCTTCCGAAGCGCCGGAACGGGAACACCGGGTGGGTGCGACCAGACCCCCCACTCGCCGGCGGCGTTGCCGTGGTCACTGGTGAGCGCCACCCGCGCAGTCGTGCCCTCGACCAGGCGGGTAACGTCGTCGAGGACCCACCGGAGGTTGTCCCGGTAGGCCACCCAGAACTCCGCTCGCGGGAGTTCGCCGTCCCGGAGCCGGGTCCAGGGGTCTTTGATTCCGTCGGTCTCGGCCTCCGAGAGCCGCTCCAACTCCGCCAACTCCTCGGCGGAGAGGTCGGTCAGCGCCGTCGTCTCCCCCGCCTGGCCCTCGCTGTCGGCGCCGCCACCCGAGCCGCGGACCTGTCCCCAGGACTCGATGTCGGCCGTGCCGAGAAACCACTCCGGCCGGGACCGGAACGGGGCGTGGGGCTGCATGTAGTGGACGAGCACCCGGTCGACCCCGAGTTCCTCGCGGCGGTTCCAGACCGCCACGGCCGCGTCAGTCAGCGGTGCCGGCGGGATTGTCGAGACCTCGCCGTCGACCCACTCCTCGCGCCAGGCCTCGTACAGAAGCCCCCAGTCGCCGGAGTCAAGCGGTAGCGTCTCGCCGGAGGTGACCAGCACGTGCTCGGCCGACTGCGCCGAAAACGGGTTGCCGGTGACGTATGCCGTCCGCGCCATCTCCTCGTGGTGGGCCGGCCCGAAGGTCGTGTCCATCCACTCGGCGGACTGGGAGCCGACCGACCAGACCGACTCGACACTCCCGGCCGGGGTCACCCGGTGGTCGCCAGCCATCTCTCGCATCAGGTCGACGCGGCAGCCGTCGAGCACACAGCAGATATCCCACTCCCGGTCCCAGACCGGCGTGCCCGGGCAGAGCCGCGAGACCGCCTGACCAAGACGGCCCGTAACCACCCGGCCGACCAGCCCCTGTCCACTCATTCGCGTTCGCCGGTACCACACACTCGACACACATCAATCCCGCCGGCACAGGGGGGCCCTGGCGACCGCCCGCGGTGTTTCGTGGCGACGGGTCCGGTTTCCCCGTCCTCGGCGGTCCGGGGGAGGAACGCAACCCATAGACCCCTCCGGCGCCTGCCTGTTAGCATGCGATTGGACGCCCGTCACCGGGTCGGGGAGCTGACGGCGCTGCTCACCGTCGTCTCGCTCGCGCTGGTCTTCGGCGCGGTCCGAGGGCTCATTCCAGCCGGGGTGCTCCCACGGGTCGAGGCCATCGTCGCCGCGGCGCCACACCTCAACGTCCTCATCAGTCTCACCGCGCTTGGGACCATCGCCTACGGCGTTCGTGCCATCCGGCAGGGGCGGGTCGCGACACACCGTCGGGCGATGGTCACCACGACGGTTCTCTTTGTGTCCTTTCTCGGGCTCTATCTCTACCGGATCGTCATCGTCGGCACCAAGCCCTTTCCGGGGCCGGAGGCCGTCTACCAGTTCGTCTACCTGCCGGTGCTCGGGATTCACGTGGTGCTCGCCATCGCATCGGTCCCCCTGGTCTACTACGTGCTCCTGGTTGCGACAACACGCCCGGTCGCGGCCATCAGGGAGTCACCACACCCCCGTGTCGGCCGCGTGGCCGCGTCGCTGTGGTTTGTCTCGTTCGCCCTGGGGGTTGTCGTCTACACGCTCCTGTATGTGGTGTACTGAGCCACACGCCCCACACAAGATGCGGGCCACACGGCACCGCTCTTGCGGGGGCTTATCTCGCTGGCGCCCCGAATAACGGTGTGCCTATCGACCGCCCACGGTTCCGCGCACTCTGCCGGGAGCGGCCCCGAGCGGCGCTTGTGACGTTCGTGGCCGCCCTCCAGGAGGCACGGGGTCGGGTCGTCGACCACCTCGGTGACGGTCGCCTGCGCGTTCACACCCCAACCGGCGCTCGTGAGGTCTGCGTCCGTTCACCCGGGGGGTACAGGACACACGGACTAGACGGTGCCGACCGCGTGGTCGTGCTCGGGGTGCTCGGGACCGACGACCCACAGGTGCAGGACCTCGACGACCTCTACCGGGAGCTGTGTTACGCTGTCGACCGTGTCGACGCCCGCCGGCTGGTCACGGACCACCTCGGCCGCGACCCGGAGACGCTCCCGGACCCGGCGCCCTCCGGCGACCCTGCCGGGGGCGGGCGTCGGCCTCTGTCACCCCGCTGGCCGGACCTCGGGCTCCGGCCACGCCTCGCGCTCGTACTGCTCGGTGGCTGTCTGCTCATCGTCGGGGTCGTGGCCGCTGTCGGGGCTCCGGGGGCGCTTGGCCTGCCCGCCGCGGACGCCAGCGCGGAGCCGGTCGAGCCACCCGAGACGGGCGAGCTCAACCGGAGCCGGCTCGCAGCGGCCGACAGTGAACCCGGGCCGCTGTCCGTCGACGGCTACCCGGCCGGGGTCTCGGCAGCCGGGACCGTCGACCCACGTGTCGTCTCGCGGGTCCACCGTGTCTATCTCGACGGGCGCTCGTACACGGCCCACCTCCGCTACCGCGAGTACGAAAACGGGACCCTCGCGGGCCAGTACACCGAGCGGCTCCGGGTGGTCAACGAGAGCCACTACGCGAGCCGGGTTCGGTCGACCGGGACACTCGAGGGTGCGCCGATGCGGGTCGCCGACACGGACACGTACGCCGACGGGTCGAGGGAGTATCTCCGGAAAAACGGCGACCGGTGGTCGCTGGCGGTCCGTGACGGCGACCCCTTCCTGCCGCGGGTTCGGGACTACCTCGCCTGGAAGTTCTCGGTGAACGAGACGGCTATCGAGCGGACGCCGGCCGGGGTCAGGGTGCGCTTTGCCGGCGAGGCCTACGGGACGAGTACGCCCGTCACCGGCAGTGCAGTTGTTACCGAGGAGGGGTTGGTCCGGTCGCTGCGCAGGTCACACGAACTGGAGAGTGGCGCTCGCGTCGTCGTCACGCTCACCACGACACAGGTCGGCGAGACGAGCGTCGAACAGCCGGCGTGGGTGCCCTAATCGTCGGCGCTTGCGGGCTCGGTGCTCGGGCGCTCGACCTCACGGTCGCGCTGTTCGCCCTCGATGTCGTAGGGGTACGCGCCGGTAACACAGCCCAGACAGAGGTCCTTACGGCTCGAGTCGAGGGCCTCCGTGACGGCCTCGACAGGAAGGTAGGCGAGTGAGTCGGCGCCGATCTGCTCGTTGATCTCCTCGACAGATCTGTCGGCCGCGATGAGTTCCTCGCGGGTGGCCATGTCGATCCCCAGATAGCAGGGGGCGACAATCGGCGGGGAGCCGATCCGGACGTGGACCTCCTCGGCACCGGCCTCCCGGAGCAACTCGATGAGCTGTGTGGAGGTGGTGCCGCGGACGACCGAGTCGTCGATGACCGTGACGGTGCGACCCTCGACGGTGTCGCGGATCGGGTTGAGCTTCAGCCGGACGGCCCGCTCGCGCTCGTCCTGGGTGGGCATGATGAACGTGCGGCCGACGTAGCGATTTTTCATCAACCCCTCGGCGAACTCGGTGTTCGCGCCGTCCTCGCCGGCGGCCTCCGCGTAGCCCGAGGCAAAGGAGCGCCCGGAGTCCGGCACCGGCATCACGACGTCGGTCTCGATACCCGACTCCGCCCAGAGCTGCCGGCCGAGTTCGCGGCGCACCTCGTAGACGAGGTCACCGTCCATCTGCGAGTCCGGCCGTGCGAAGTAGACGTGCTCGAAAAAGCAGTGTGCGGAGTGGTCACGGTCGAACAGCTGGTAACTGTCGAAGCCGGAGCCGTCCGGGCGGAGCACGACCAACTCGCCGGGCTCGACATCCCGGATGAGGTTGCCGTCCAGGGTGTCGATTGCCGCCGACTCCGACGCGAGGACGTAGCCGTCGTCGAGTTCGCCCAGGCAGAGCGGGCGGTTGCCCTGTGGGTCACGGACCCCAAGGACCGTCTCGTCGTGCATGATCGTCAGCGAGTAGGAGCCGTGCATCCGGTCCATCGTCGACTTGACCGCTCGGACCAGGTCCTCCTCGAGCAGGTTGCGGGCGAGTTGGTGGGCGATCACCTCGGTGTCGCCGTCGGAGATAAAGGCGTGGCCCAGCGTGGCGAGTTCCTCGCGCAACGAGTCCGTGTTGACGAGATTCCCGTTGTGCGCCAGACCCAGCGACCCGGACTTGAACGACACCGAGAAGGGCTGGGCACAGCAGGCGCCCAACCCACCCTCGGTCGGGTAGCGGACGTGACCGATCCCGTTTGTGCCCTGGAGGGCGTCGATATCCTCGGGGTCGAACACGTCGCCGACGAGGCCGGTCTCGACGTGGTCGTGTTGCTGGAACCCGTCGTGGGTGACGATTCCAGCGGCCTCCTGGCCGCGGTGCTGGAGAGCATACAGCGAGTAATAGAGGGGGCGGGCGGCGTCACGGTCCGCTATGGAGATGCCGACAACGCCGCACTTCTCGTGCATTACTCTTTACTTTGCCAGCCGTATTCACGCCGCCGCGCCGATTTGCCAAAGCCACACGACGAACAGACTCCCTTTCTGCTGTGGTAGGATTTCTCGCCACACCGTCGACACTTGACGTGTGTGGTGGTGTTTTTCTTTCCCTGACTCGGTGTGCCTGCGCCAGTCATGGGTTGATCGAAACGACGTTGTCGCCGCGTATAATCGTTGTGTTGTCCCCGTCCTCGACAACGAGGTTCATGTGCTGGTCGTACCCCGAGAGGACGCCCTCGTACACCTCGCCGTCTTTCAGGTGGACGGTCACTGACCCTCCGACCGACGCCTCCAGCAGGTCCAGTGGTCGACTCCCGTTCTCAGTCATGCGTCTACAGCGCGTCGGTTCACACTTGAACGTACCGGCTCGGGCCGTCCGAGCCGCCCTCTGTGTCGGCGGTCCGGCTCAGAGGTCGACCGCGAAGTCACCGTCTGCCTGTGCCGCAAACGCCGCGAGCAGGTCGGCAGTCCGGTCCAGGTCCGCGAGCTCGAGCACCTCCACCGGCGTGTGCATGTAGCGGTTGGGCACCCCGAGGTTCAGCGAGGGGATCCCCCCGCGAGCGGTGTAGAAGGCGTCGGCGTCGGTGCCGGTGCGCGAGCCCGCGGCCGACAGCTGTACGTCGATATCCGCGGTCTCGGCGGCATCCCTGACGGCCGCGACCACCGCAGGGTGGTTGGCGGCCCCCCGGCCGACGACGGGGCCCTCGCCGAGTTCGACCCCGCTGCCCTTGTCTCTCGGAGCCCCTGGGCTGTCGGTGGCGTGGGTGACGTCCGTCGCCACGACGGCGTCCGGCGCGAGGTCGAACCCGACCATCTTCGCACCCTGCAGGCCGAGCTCCTCCTGGACCGTGGAGACGGCGTAGACCGTCGCCTCCGGGTCCTGGCGTGCGGCGCGGCGCAACCCCTCGGCAGCCGCCCACGTGCCGATACGGTTGTCCAGCCCGCGGGCCGCGACCCGGCCGTTCTCCAGTTCGGCGACAGTCTGGCGGAAGGTAACCGGGTCCCCGCGCTCGACGAGCGCCGCCGCCTCCTCGGCGTCCGTGGCCCCGATATCGACGTGTTGCTCGCCGATGTCGTCGACGGAGGTGTCCTCCCGGTCCCGGAGGTGAATCGCCGTCTGCCCGACGACCCCCGCGACGGGGCCGCCCTCGGCGTGGACCTCGACGTGTTGGCCCTTCGTGACGGTGCGGTCGGAGCCACCGACCGCCGTGAGCCTGAGCATCCCGTCGTCGGTGATATCCCGGACCAGAAACCCGATCTCGTCGCCGTGCCCCGTCAGCGCAACGGCGGGGTCGCCACCCTCGAGCACCGCAACGGCGTTACCGTAGTCGTCGGTCCGGACCTCGTCGGCGAAGCTCTCGACGTAGTCGACCCAGACCCGCTGGCCGGCCGTCTCGAAGCCGGAGGGGGTCGCCGTCTCGAGCAACTCGTTCAGGAACGCCCGTCGTCGCTCATCCATACCCGACATTGTGCGGCCCGGGACTTCAACGGCCCGGACTGTCCGGGCCCCCGTTCGGCCGACGTGTCAGCACAACTAAGACCCGCCCACTCGAAGCCCGGTCATGGCCAAGTTTACGCTGTTCGAGGTCCACCTCGAGGACGCCTCACTCACCGCAAACGCCCCATACAGCGGGGCGAACGGCGAGGAAGCTGACGGCGAGGGGGCCGACGATGAGGTAACCCAGGACCCCAGCGAGGACGACGACTCCGGCGGCGCCGGCAAGGGGCTCGTCGGGCTGCTGGTAGTCGTCATCATCCTCGCTCTCGCATATCTGGGTAGCCGCCGGCTGGGGGGCGGCGAGGACGTCTCGGACGTGGAGACTGAGGCGGAGTTCGAGACGTAGGAAAGACATATCACCGTCGGCGGGCTGATACGTATATGAGTCTTTACCGGAGTGTGCAGGCCGTCACCGGGGCCTCAGGCGACGGGCCTATCGACTGGGCCGCCGTCGCCGACGCAGCGAAGGCCGCCACGTCCCCCGGCGACGTTGAACTCCCGGCTGACGAGCGCGAGGCGTACGCCACCGACGTCCGAGAGGCCCGTGACCGTGTACGCGAGGTCACCGCTCTGAGCTTCGACCTCCCCGAACGGGTCGAGATCCAGCACCGCCATCACTGGGTCGACGCCAACATCGCCACCTTCGAGCGGTTGATGGGCCCCGTCGAGAGTCAGGCCGAGTATATCCCCGGCCTGGCTCGCGTGGTCAACACCGGGTCGATGGCGTTTGTCCTCTCCTTTCTCTCCCGAAACGTCCTCGGCCAGTACGACCCGCTACTGCTCGCGGACAGGGACGACCACGCGCTGTACTTCGTCAGACCGAATATCCAGCGGGCCGCCGACGAACTCCCTGCCCCCTACGACCGCTTCCGGCGGTGGATCGTCTTCCACGAGGTAGCCCACGCGGCCGAGTTCGGCGCCGCCCCGTGGCTCTCCGACCACCTCGAAGCGGAGATGACAGAGGCTGTCGAGAAACTCGCCGAAGGGACCGTAGACCGCGACTCGCTGGGACGGCTCGACACCACGATGACCGCTGTCGAGGGGTACGCCGAACTCGTGATGGACCGCGCCTTCGACGAGGAGTACGCCGACCTCCGGGACGCGCTCGACGCCCGCCGGCAGGGCCGAGGCCCACTCCAGCGACTCGTCCGCCGGCTGCTCGGGCTGGGGATGAAACGCCGCCAGTACGAGCGCGGCAAGGACTTCTTCGAGACGGTCGTCGAGAAACGGGATATCGAGACCGCAGGGCGGGCGTGGGACTCCCCGGAGACCCTGCCAACCGACGAGGAACTCGACGACCCCGGGCACTGGCTCGGCCGCGTCGCCTGATGCCACGCCGGCTCACCGCGGGTGTCTGGCTGCTCGACCTCGGGCTCGTCGAACCCGTCGACGCCTACGCATACCTGGTCGACGACGCCGGCGATACCGGCGACGGGACGGTCACGCTCGTCGACGCCGGACTCTTTCTGAACCGCCCGACCCTGGACGACGAGCTTGCCGCCGCCGGTGACGGCTACACGCCCGCGGACGTGGACCGGGTGCTCGTCACCCACTACGACCTCGACCACGTCGGCGGCCTGCGCGCGTTCGCCGGGTACGGCGTTCCCGTCTACGTCGGTGCAGCGGACGCCGCCCTGCTGGCCGGCGAGGACGACCCGCCGCTGTTACATCACAAGGGGCTCTTTCACCGGGTGGCCCGCCGGGTGTGGCCGTTTCCCGACGTCGAGGTGGTCCCCGTCGCAGACGGCGAGGCTGTCGGTGGCTTTCGGGCCTACCACACACCCGGTCACAACCCCGGTCATACCGTCTACGTTCACCAGGCGCTCGGGGTGGCCTTCCTCGGCGACCTCGTCTGGGGCGCGGAGGGGGGACTCACCACCCCCATCTGGCTCGACTCCTACGACATGGCGGAACTGGCCGCGAGCGTCCGCGACCTGGCCGGCCGGGTCGGGGAGTTCGAGGTGGCGGCGATGGGACACGGCGACCCCCTGACCGCCGGCGGTGCCGCCGCGCTCGCCGACCTGGCCGAGCGGGTCTGAGCCCCGCGAGGGCCGGCCGCCCGGTGAGTCACGAGCCGCCACACGACGGTGATAAAGAGTTTTGTCGGGTTCAGCCGTAGCCCACGCCATGGCGGAGTACACTGTCGAGTTTGTCGGGACGGGCGAGGCGATTGCCGTCTCGGAGAAAGAGACCATCCTCAGCCGCTGTATCGAGGAGGGGATCGCCCAGGAGTACTCCTGTCGGGTCGGGATGTGCCTGGCGTGCTCGGCGGAGATACTCGAGGGGGAGGTCACCCAACCCGCCGCGCGGGGCCTCACCGAGGAGGAACGCGAAGGGTACGCCCTCACCTGTATGGCTCGCCCGCAGTCGGACCTCACACTCGACCGCGGAACATACCCGCCGAGCATCGAGACCGAGGCGGGCGAGGGTGACACTACGGCTGCTGCCGACGATTAGAGACCAGCCGCCGAGCAGGAGGCTGGGCGCAGTCCGGCGACGAGGCGAGACGTGGACGGAGTGAACGTCTCGGGAGCGCGAACGGCGAAGCCGTAGCAAGGTGAGGCGGGTCGCTTCACCCGGGGCCGGAGCCTGTGTGTGAGGGGGGTTCCCACGTCTTTGCCACCGGGGAGGCCTCGCCCCACACGAACGAGCGTGTGGCGCCGCGAGCAGGGGGTGGTTCGGCTCTGCCGACTCAGAA
>CAZQZE010000035.1:0-14086 GCA_964597715.1 uncultured Halobacteriales archaeon | reverse complement strand
CCCGGCCACCGTCGGCCACACACAGCGTCCCCCTGTCACAGAGCGGCGGCGCCGGCTGATACTGTCGGACAGAACATTTCGCACCCCACGTCCGACGGAGAGGGCCGAAACTGCAGGATTTCGGGCCACTGCACGACACCGGTCTTCACGTACTTCTGTCCGGCAGTATCAGTCGGCAGCGGCGGGTTGTTCCTCGGTCACGGCCACGGCTTCGCTGTCGTCGTCCGCGCCGTTCCGCCAGCGGACGACGCCGTAGGCCGCGGCGACTGCCAGTGTAACGATACCTGCGATGGACTTCTTGCTGAGGGTCATGTCCACTCGTCAGGTTGGGCGGTGTGTACTTCAACCGTTAGCGGGTGTTGCAGGACGGGAAACAGTACTGGCCTCTCTTCTCCGCCGAGGGCGTCACCGTCGTTGCTACCCCGGGTATCGACTCCAAGACCCACCCCACGCCTGCTCGTGCAGGGAACTCCTGTCGTGTCGTTCACCCCACACTGACCCGGGCCGGGGTCCTCTGCCCGGTCAGTCGCCGCCGGGAGCCCCTTCGGCGGCAAGCTTGTCGGCGTGTTTCGACTCCAGTTTCTCTAGTTTCGGCGGGATCTGCATCCGGCAGTAGGGCTGATTGGGGTTCTTCTCGAAGTAGTCCTGATGGTTCTCCTCGGCGCGGTAGAACGTCTCCAGCCGCGTCACCTCGGTCACAACCTCGTCGTACTCGCCGGCAGCCTCCAGTTCCTCGATGTAGCCCTCGACGGCCGTGCGCTGGGCCTCGCCGTGGTAGAGCACGATAGAGCGGTACTGCGAGCCGACATCCGGCCCCTGGCGGTCCTCCGTCTCGGGGTTGTGGACGGTGAAAAACACCTCCAGCAGGTCCTCGTAGCCAACCGCGTCCGGGTCGTAGGTGACCTGGACAACCTCGGCGTGGCCGGTCGACCCCGAACACACCTCACGGTAGCTTGGGTCCTCTGTGCGGCCGCCGGCGTAGCCGGAGACCACCTCCTGAACGCCACGCACGCGCTCGAACGCCGCCTCGACACACCAGAAACAGCCGCCACCGAACGTCGCCTGCTCGGTTTCACTCATACCTGTACTTACGGTGTGCAGGCGTATAGCCCCTTTGTGTCCTCGCCTAATCCGGGGGCCGTCGTCGTCTCTCCCCGGCCCCGGCACGCCCCGAGAGCCGGGGGGGTGACCGTGCCGTGTAGCCGCCCTCGCTCCCTCCTGCCGGGATTCCCTGTGGCCTCACGGCGCGGCCGAACCGGATGAATAATCACCCAAAATTATTTATCGTATTGGCATATGCTAACTGACATCATGGAACGGATGACAGGGCGGCGGTCGTTCCTGCGGACAGTTGGCACGGCGGGTGCGGCTGGGGTGGTCGCTCTCGCGGGGTGTTCCGATGGCGGTGGTGGTGGCGGTGGCCAGACGCAGTTCACGTACGCCGGCGGCGAGAACGGCACCGCCCCCTACCAGATCGGGCTGACGTGGGCAAACGAGATCCAGAGTAACACCGACTACGAACTCAGCGTGCAGACGACCGGAGGGTTCAACGCCAGTCACCGCCAGGTCGGAAGCGGGGCGGTCGACATGGGCGCGGGGTCGACGCCGGACTTCCAGGCGGCCGACATGGCCCACCCACCCTTCGAGAACCAGTTCGAGACGAACATCATGTTCTCGTGTGCGGCCTACCCGTTTCCCATCGCGTTCACGACCGGGGATACCGACATCGACTTTCTCAAAGACACCGCCGGCAAGCGGGTCGTCACCGGGCTGCCGGGGTCGACGGTTCACACCTACTACCGGCTGTTCATGCTCGCCAACAGCTACGGCTGGGAGGAGACCGAACCGGTCCGTGTGGGGACCGAGGAGGGGTTCCAGAACCTCCAGGACGGCCAGGTGTCGGCGCTCATCACCGCCGGGATCAACAACATCATCGGCCCACAGGCCCAGCAGTTCATCCAGACCGCCGACGAGCCACAGCTCGTCGTCCCGGACGGCGAGGAGCCCACCGACCGGCTGGTCAACGCCCGAAACTACGTCGACGAGTACGAGATCACCGGCGGCGTCGAGTGGGAGTTCAACATCGAAGGGCTCGGCGCGGCGTGGGAGAACTCCGTCTACAGCGACCGGTCGTCGTACAAGACAGTCGCCGGGACGAACACCCACTTTACGACCCTGGACGTGCGCGACGAGGTGGTCCGCGAGGCTGTCACCGTCGCCATCGAGAACCGCGAGACACTGGCACAGGGGACGGGACTGTGGGGTGGGTTTGCCCAGAACCCCGAGCGATTCGCCACGCTCATCACCGACGCCGACGCCGAGGCAGCCCCCGTCCACCCCGGCGCCGTCGAAGCACTCCGTGAAAACGACCTCTGGGACGACTCACTGCCCGTCGCCGAACGATGACACCACTCAGCACGGAGGCCCTCGACAGCTACATCCGTGACCTCGTCGACAGCACGACGACCACCATCGACACTACCGGCGAGGGCGAAGACGACGCGACGGACGAGGCCGGCGACGAGGAGACGGGCGCACAGACCGACGACGAGGAGATGGTCGCCTACTACACCTCGTCCACCTACCGCCGGCTGCTGTTCGTCGGGGTCTCGCTGCTCGCGATTGCGACGACCATCTGGCACGTCCTCTTTGTTGTCGGCCCCGTCCTCTCCGGCCGGTCGTTCGTCATGACGCACTTCCTGACGATGGGTGTGCTGGTCTTTTTGACGACGCTGTACACCGGCGACAGCCGACCCAGGCGACTGCTGTACAACGGCCTCTCGGTGGTGATGGCGCTGGTCATCGTGGGGGCGGCGGCGTACTTCTTCCTCGAGGGGGCCGACGCCTTCTCACAGCGCAGCGGGCTTCCGAGCCAGACCGACATCGTCATGTCGTCGCTGCTCATCCTGGTCACACTCGAGGGTGCGCGCCGTATCGTCGGTCTCCCGTTTGTGCTCCTGGGCCTGGCCGCGCTCGCCTACGGCCTGTTCGGAAACTTCGTCCCCGGCCCTCTCGGGCACGCCGGGCTGGACTGGACCCGGGTCGCCGCCGGCGCGGCCTTCCCCAACTTTACCGGCATTCTGGGCCGGTTCATGAGCCTCTCGGCGTCGCTGATCACGATGTTCATCTTCTTCGGGGTGTTTCTGTTACACCTCGGTGGGGCGGATTTCTTCGGCGACTTTGCGAGCCGTGTGGCCGGCCGGCTCCGCTCCGGGCCGGCCCAGGTCGCTATCATCTCGTCGGGCTTTATGGGAATGCTCTCCGGCGCGGCCATCGCGAACGTCGCCGCCACGGGGGCCTTTTCGATCCCGCTGATGAAGCGCCTCGGCTACGACCGCGACTTTGCGGGCGCCGTCGAGGCGACGGCCTCGACCGGCGGGCAGATCACCCCCCCGATCATGGGTGCAACGGCGTTCATCATGGCCGACATCATCGGCACGAGTTTCTTCAATATCCTCGTCGCGGCGGCCATTCCGGCCTTCCTGTTCTACGCGACGCTGATGATCTCGGCCCACCTGCGGGCGGTCAGACAGGGCTTCGAGCCGATCCCCCGGGAGGACATGGTGAGTTTCCGGTCACTGCTCGTCCGCTCGTACCTGTTTGTCCCCATTGGTATCATCATCCTCTCGCTCTCGGAGGGTGACGCCGCCTACGTCTCCGCCTGGAAGGGGATGCAGGCGATGCTGGTGCTGTTCGCGCTCCACCGGCTGATCGCTGCTCTGAACGACGGGGCCTTTGTCTCGGGCCTCAAGCAGGTCGGCCGGTCGGTCACGCTTGCCTTCGACAGCGCCAGCCGGTCGATGGCCTCGATCATGATCGTCGTCGCGGAACTGGGGTGGATCATCGAGATATTCAACATGACCGGCGTGTTCGGCGTTATCTCCTCGACCCTGCTCGAGGTTGCCGGGGGTAACCTCCTCTTTCTGCTCGTGATGGCGGGGCTGATCGGCATCGTGCTCGGGTTCGGCACGCCCTCTATCGTCGCCTACCTCGTCGTGGCGCTGTTGGCGGCACCGGCTATCGTCAACGCCCGTCCCGGCTTTATCACTGACACCGAGAGCCTGACAATCGCCGCCCACATGTTCGTGTTCTACTACGCCATCCTGTCGAACATCTCGCCGCCGGTGGCGGGGGCGTGTCTGGTGGCGACCGGTATCTCGAAGGGCAACTTCCTCAGCACCTGCAAGTACGCCATCCGATTCGCGCTCCCGATCTACATCGTCCCGTTTGTCTGGATCTACAACCCGGCGCTCATCGCCAACGGCGGCCCGGTTGCCATCCTCACCGCCGTTGCCCAGGTGCTCGGTGCTATCCTGTTACTCGCGGCCGGGTTCGAGAACTTCCTCGTCACCCGGTACACCCGGCCCGAACGAGTCCTCTCCTTCGCCGCCGCGGTGTTGCTGTTCGTCCCGTCGACGGTGTCGATGCTCGTCCCCCTCGTGGGTGTGACGTTGACGGCGGTCCTGGTGGCGGCAAACCTCCGGCGGTACGTCGCCGAAAACTCGATCGACGTCCGCGCACAGCTGAGCCGGAGCGACTAGCCCTGTCGCTGGCTCGTTGACCCTGCCTGTCCCCCTCCTCGTGGTCGGTGACCCGACCGACATCCCAGGACCGGTCACTGTCGGAGGGCACTGGGGAGGGTCACAAACGGCCACACGAACGCCCCCGGCCGGGCACACCTCAGCCGATGTAGCGGAGGTCCTCGTCGGCCGCGGCGGGGCCGCCCTCCATCTCCTGGATCTTCCGGACGACCTCCTCCATCTCCTCGGCGCGCTCCTCCAGCGAGCCAAAGTCGACCTCGAAACCCAGCACGTCCTGGAGCACCTCGAGGACAGCCTGTGCGCTCTTTGGGTCGACGAGGTAGCCGCTGGTCTCACCCATCAGGCAGGCCGCGGGGACGTCCCGGCGCTCACCCAGCCCCAGCAACAGCCCGCTGATCCCGACAATCCCGCCGGCGGGCTCGTCCTCGCGAAACTCGACGCCGGCCTCGGTCAGGTCGTCACGCTCGGCCGTCGAGGTGGCTGCGCCGACGACGTCGTACTCCTCGATAAGCTCGCCCGTTGGAACACCCCCGAGCGCGAACACCCGCCCGACATCAAGGTCCTCGGCGACGTCGAGGAAGGTATCCGTCAGGCCGTAGTGGCCGGGCCCGTCCTGTGCCTGGTGGTCGCCGGTCAACACGAGCAGGTCACGGTCCTCGCCGGTGCTGACAGCGTAGACCTCCGCGTTCGCGAGTGTCGACACCCCGTCGTCGACGCTAACCTGTGGGGGGAAATGCGTCGAGTAGACCCGCCGGACGAGTTCGCTGTCGAGTTCCTCGACGAGGTGCTCGGCGGCGAGTTTGCCGACGTGGCCGACACCGGGGAGCCCCTCGACCAGTACCGGGTCCGTGAGCGTCGGCTCGGCGACGGTTTCGATGTCGAATTCGTCCATGACCTATTCGTGGGTGCGCCGCTTAAGAGCGCGTCGGTAGCCGCCATAGGGGTCCGCCGGGTTGAACGGGGCGGGGGCGCTGTTGACCGCCTCGGCCCCGCACGCCGGGCAGGCCGTGCTCAGCGTGTACACCGGCCGGTCGTGGCGCTCGGCCCAGGCCACACAGACGCGGATGTCCGAGTGCACGCCGGCTACTCCTCGTCGGTCCCGCGCTCGCGGTGAAAGCTACCGGTCCCGCCCTGTTCGGTGACGAGTGTGCGGGCCCGCTCGGCGCTCTCCTCGAGTTCGGTCTCGGCGGTCTTGTAGTTGGGGGCCTGCACCTCGATCCGGTACTCCGGCGAGCCGACGTAGGTGACCTCGAGGTCGACCTCATCGGGGACGCCGGGAGACTCGCCGTTCTCGTCTCCCGAGGTCCCGTTCGTTCCGTTGGCTCCCACGGGACCCTCGCCGTTGCCCTCGGCGGACTGCAGGGCCTCCTTGATCACGTCGACACCGTCGCCGGTCGGACACTCCAGGCTGACGTAGCCGGTTACCGTCACGTAGGGGACCGAGACGTTCTCGCGGGCGGTGTCGACGATAGCCGTCACCTCGTCGTCCTCGAGGTCGGTCTCCGCCAGCGCCTCGGTCCCGCGGATGGCCGCAGCCTCGAAGCCGTCGTACAGCGACCCGAAGGCCGCGAGTAACTCGTTGGCGATGGCGGCGTACTGTTCGTCGCCCATGTCCTCGCCAAAGGCCAGTTCCATCCAGTTGTCGGCCTTCTGTTCGTTTTTCCACTCCTGGATCGTGTCCTTTCGCTGGTGGTCGTTGACGTCCTTCAGCGAGAGGTCGATCTGCTGGGCGCTCCTGTCGATGTCGAGCACCTTCGCGACGACCCGCTGGTCGACGTTGACGTGGTCGCGGACGTTCTTGATCCACCCCGAGGCCACCTCGGAGACGTGCGAGAGCCCCCGCTTGTCCTCGTACTCTAGCAGGTCGATAAACACCCCGAAGTCCTCGATCTCGTCGACCCGGCCGACGACCAGTTCACCCGACTCTGGCCAGCCGCTGTATTTCATACCCGGTAGTTACCGACGGCCGGACATAACGTCGTTGCTTCAGGGGACCGCGGCGGGCCGGAAAGCGGAGTTACCGCGCTTCGACGGTCTCGGTGACCTCGCCCTCGAGGACGGCCTCGCCGCCGGTCGGGCGGGCCAGCGTGTGGCCACACACCTCGCAGGTCACCTCGGTCGCGGCGCGGCCGAAGACGACCTGTTCGTTCTCACAGTCCGGGCAGGCCACCCGGTAGAAGCTTCCAGCCATTAGTCCTGGAACTCCAGGCGGCCGGCGCGCCACCCCTCGCGGCGGTGGGCCTTCCCGCAGTCGGTACACCGGTAGGTGAGGTCGGTCTTCTTGGTGGGCTTGTCGCCGCCGGGCACCTTCGAGAACTTCCCGTCGTTGCCGATGCCCGACTGGCGCTCGGACTGGCGGCCGTCGACCTTGGTCATCCCCGAGGGCCGACCGCTCCGGACCTTCTCGACCTCGTGTTCGTGGTGGGCGTTACAGTGCGGACAGTAGGTGTTGAACCGTCGCGGCATCTCCATAGATATCAACCTTACAGGAGGGTTGGACAGACCCGGTTAAAACCCGTTTGGTTCGGCCCGCCCGGGCTACGCTGTGGCCACACAGCCGGGGCTGAGCGGGTGACGAGACGCCGCCGGGAAACTGTCCGGCGGCCGGCAGGATCACAGTGACGTGGAGTGGTCGGTTGCCACCGACCACGGCGGCTGGTGGTGACCGGCTGGGCGCGCCCGGCCCGCGGCGGCAGAGCCACGGGCCCGGGGCACCGTTGTCCGTGTCGAACGCGAACCGACTGCGTTCGGGTGGTCGGACCGGTCGGCCGACGCAGGGTTGTCCCGGTTACTGTGTCGTCACCCCCGGGAGTGCCGCCTCGCCACAGGCGCGGCACCGTGAGGCCTGCAGGTCCGGGTCGTAGACCAGTGTCCCCTCACCACAGTACTCACACGGCATGTAGTTTGCTGACGGGGTGTACACCGCGTCGGGGTTGGCTGTCGACGACACCGGACCTGATGTAGTGTTGTCTTCTACACTCATCGATTCAGTCAAATGTCCGGGTACACTTGAATTTTCTGCTCATATGTCTTCACAAGACCTATTATTCACTATATTCGGGCATAGATACGCGTCAAAAAACCCTGATCGTTTTCGGGCGTTCGACGGAAGTGGGTGAGACGGGACGCCGGCGACAGGGTGTCGCCAACGGGGTCGCCGGCCCGCTCCGAAGTGCCTAAGTGCGCTACGGCGGAATCTGCGGGTATGCAGAAGCTGATCATCCACGGCGACCCGGGCATCCGGAAAGGGGCCCGTATCGAGTACGACGGGGAGGAGTACGTCTGCTTCAACGTCGCCCGCCAGGGTGACTGGCACGGCCCGACCGAGCCCAAACTGTGGTGTACGGTCGGCGCCACGGACGAACAGGAGACCTTCGACCGCCGGGAGTACATCCCGATGCACCTCGACACCGAGGACGTCGATGCCGGCGCCGTTACGGTCCTCGACCCGTCCTGAGATACTCGCTTGCCGCCAGCGCCGTCCCGTTGACCCGGTAGACTGTCACGGCCTCGAACTCCTTTGCCACCTCTGTCCAGGGCCGTTCGTCGACGGTCACGTCGTATCGCGCCCGCTCTGCCGGCCCGACGTAGACGTACCGCAGGCCGTACCGCTCGGCGAGGACTGTCTGCTGGTTCGGTGCCCCCTCGTAGAGGAGTTCGACCGCCTCCAGCCGGGTCGAGTACGCCGTCTCCCCGCGGTACTGTGCCTCGTGGAACCACCCCAACACCGCCGGAAGCCCGGTCAGACTCGCCGGCGCACTCGCACCCCGTCCCTCGGACGGCGACCAGGTGTACCCTCCCGGTGCCGCGGCGAGGACTGTCGGTCTGCCCTCCCGCCCGTCCAGCCACCGGACCGCCGGCGCCTCGCCGGGGTGGCGGATGTCGAGGTAGGCCAACCCGTCCAGCGTGGGGTCGTCGGTCCGGGCGATATCCCCGTCGCCGGTGACGTGATTCGCGAGCGCGAAGCCGCCGTAGACCGACGCGCTCACCAGCAGGAGGGCGGCCCCGACCCGGACCGAACGACCCCGCCACCCCTCGACCCGGGCCAGCAACCACGCCAGGGCCGCCCCCGCCGCGAGGCTCCAGAGCACCCACACCTGCATGTAGGTCTTGAAGACGGTGTTCATCCGGCCGACGTCCTCCCGGATAAACACGAATTCCACGAGGACGACCAGCCCCGCCCCGGCGACCAGCAGGACCGCCTCGAACCCGGGGCCGGCGTTGCCGGCGGTTCCCGCCGTGTCAGCGCCCCCGGCCCCCGCGCCTCCGCCGTCGGCTCGTGCCGGCGTCACCCCCGGACGCGCCGGCCGGCGGGCAAACAGCCAGCCCAGCGCGACAAGCGGCGCGACGAGGCCGAGGGCGGCGACGTCGAGGGCCGCCGCGACCCCCACGAGAACAGCGGTGGCGGCGGCACCGAGTCTCGTCGGTCGCCGCCCGAGCGCCTCTGTGCCCCGGACGTAGAGATAGCCCGCAAAGACCGCGAGAAAGAGCCCGTGGACCACCACCAGCTCCCCCAGCGAACTCCGGTCGGGAAACACGGCGACGGTCCGGCCCGTCACCGAGGTCACCCAGAACGGCAGCGACCACGCCACACCGAGGACCAGGACAGCACCGGCGACGAGCAGGCCAACGCCGGCCCGGCGGAGTTCACCACGTGGCCCGCCGCCGGTCCCGAGCAACGAGCGGACGGGTGCGGGCAGGAGTGTCCGCGGGTCCCCGGGCGCGAGGACGACTGTCACGAGCACCAGTCCGCCGACGCTGGGGAACGACCACGTGCTCGTGACCGCAATCAGCCCGCCGACGGCCGGAATCGCGCCCAGCAGGAGCAGCCGGCGCCGACGCATCCGCCCGGCGTCGGTCCGGTAGTACGAGAAACAGAGCCCGGCGACGAGCACGAGGAAGGCGGTGCTCATCATGTGGGCGTGCATGTCGCCGTTGAGCCAGGCAAACAGCGGGAACTCGTTTATCGTTGGTGCGATGTCGGGCGAGTAGCCGGCGAAGTCGGCGGGGTCGTCGGCGATGACGCGGCTGGCCGACCAGTAGCTGAAGCCCTCGGGGCCGGCCGCCAGCCCTTCCACGGGGGCGCCCAGGGCCGTCGCGGCCTGCCTGCCACCGGGGACCAGCCAGACCAGTAGCCGGCCGGCCGCGAGCAGGTTCGCGGCCAGACCGACAAAGAAGGCACCGAGCGCGGCCCCGAGCCGGCGGGACCCCCCCTGACTGGCGGTCACCTGCCCGGCGAGCCCGTAGACGGCGGTCACGAGCGTCGCGTAAAACCCGGCCAGGGCGAGGTTGTAGGCGAACCGGCCGGCGGTGCCGGTCAGCCGGGCCAGCGCCGCCGCGAGCAGGTGGCCGCCGTAGTAGTAGGAAACCGGCCGGCCGGCGAACCAGACGTCCTCGGCGGGGAGCGCGTCGGCCCGGACCAGCGACTTCAGCAGGCCGAAATCGAGGAACTTCTCGCCGCCGCCGGGGACGACCGCGGGGTCGACCGCCCGGACCCCGACCAGAAACAGGAAGGCAACGGTGAACACCGCCGCGGCCTCCAGGTACCCCGCCGGGACCGGGTCGGCGCCCGACCGAACGTCCAGCAGGGTGGCTGTGCCAACCAGCACCGCGACCCCGAGCCAGACGGCGGGGCCGAGTGCGAGGTGGCCGACCCAGAACGTGACGAGCCAGACCACCGCTAACCCGACGGGGAGGGCGAGCCCGCTCCCGTGCCAGGGGAGCAGGCGGGCGGCGACGGGCTGGCCGGCCCGGAGCAAGACGAGATACACCGCCAGCCAGCCCACGACGAGGCCGTACTCCATCGTTCGAGGCAGGGGCGGCGCCGACTAAACCTCTTGTGACTGGCCGCGTGCCCTCGGGTGTCCCGGCCGGCCCCCCGCTCTCACAGACGGGGCAACACCCGGTCGCCCCACCGCTCGAGCTGTTCGAGCTGTTCGTCGACGTCGCGGGTGTAGAAGTCGAGGACGACCCGGGTGGTGCCGGCAGCCGCGTACGCCGCGAGGTCGTCGACGACACTGTCGGCCTCGCCGACGAGCGGGCGGTCGGTGTCGCGGCCGGTGTCGGTCCCGACCTGGGTGGCACGGGTGACCGCTATCTCCGGTGTCCCCGCCCGGTCGAAGTCCCGCCACGCGGCCATGATCCGCTCGCGGGTCTCGGCGACGGCGTCGGGTCGGTCCCAGAAGATGGTCCAGCCGTCGCCGTACTCCGCCAGACGGCGAAAGGATGCCCCCGACCGGCCGCCGACCCACACCTTCGGACGCCCCTCGGGCGGTCTCGGGTGGAACCCGGTCCGCTGGAAGGCGTGGTGTGGCCCCTCGAAGGCGAGTTCCCCCTCCTCGCGTGCACGCTCGAAGAGGTCGAGAAACTCGTCGGTCCGGGAGCCCCGCTCGTCGAAAGGGACGTCGAGTACCTCGAACTCGGTCTCCAGCCAGCCCGGGGCGACACCGAAGTCGAAGCGGCCCCCGCTCAACTGCGTGACCGTGAGGGCGTTGCGGGCGAGCACGACCGGGTGACGGTAGGGGACGATACACGTGTTCGTCCCGAGGTCGACGCTGTCGGTGACACCCGCGAGATACGAGAGCACGCCAAAACAGTCGTAGGTGTCCTGGCCGATGTCGAAGGGTGACTCCCCCGACGGGGAGAACGGGTAGGTGTCCGGCATCTCCGCGGGCAGGGTGACGTGGTCGCCGACCCACACCGCGTCGAACCCCCTCCCGTCCGCCGCCGTCGCCAGTCGCTCGATGTTCTCCCTGGTCGCCTGTTCTCCGAACGTCCCGAGCATGACGCCGACCTCAATGTCCATGGGTCGACCCTCGCGGGTCGCCTACAAGTAGCTTGCTGGCGGGGCCGCCTGCCGGGGTCCCGACCCCGGGACACGAGTGACCCCGGGAGTCGAACGGTTTTTACTCAACCCGGGCAGACTGCCGGTGATGAGTTCCGTCGGCCTCGTCGTCCCCGCCTACCGCCCCGACGTCGACCGGCTGGCCTCGTATCTCGACAGCCTCCGTGAGACAGTCGACCCGGCCTCCCTCCGGGTCGAACTCGACGCGCCCGACGACGCCGTCAGTTCGGCGATAGCGGCGGTGCCACCCGACGTGACGGTCAGCACCGTCCCCTACCGCCGGGGGAAGGGTGCGGCTGTCACGGACGGCTTCGAGGCGCTCGACACGGACGTGTTGGCCTTTGCCGACGCCGACGGCGCGACCCCCGCGGCGTCGGTCGGGGCGGTGGTCGCGGCGGCGCGGGATGGCACCGCGGACCTGGCGGTCGGTTCGCGCCGGCACCCGGGCGCGACTGTCGAGAGCCACCAGACGCCGGGTCGCCGGTATCTCGGCGACGGGTTCGCGTGGCTGGCCCGCCGGCTGCTGGCTGTCGGTCTCTACGACTACCAGTGTGGGGCGAAAGCCATCACCGCAGCGGGGTGGCGCCGGGTCCGCCGGCACCTCTACGAGCCCGGCTTTGCCTGGGACGTCGAACTGGTCGCCATCGCGGGTGCGCTCGACCTGGCGGTCACGGAGCTTCCGGTCCGGTGGGACGACCGGCCGGGCTCGACGGTCTCGCCGGTCTGGGACTCCCTGCGGCTGGGTCGGGCGTTGCTCGCGGCCCGCCACCGCGCCAAGCGCCTGCGTGATAGCGCCGTCCACACCGCCATCGCCGCCCGGCGCGAGCGGACGCCGGCGCTGGTCGACCAGGACTCGCCGGACCGATGAGCCTCGTCGACGCGCTGCGCTCGCGGGTCCGTTTTGGCAAGTTTGTCTCCGTCGGCGTCATCGGCGCGGTCTGTGACACGACTGTCCTCGTCACGCTCACGCAGGTGGGCGTGTTGCCCGAGGTTGCGACGCTCGTCGGCATCGAGACGGCGATTCTGGTGATGTTCGCGGTCAACGAGAGCTGGACCTTCGCCGACCACGGGGCCGGCGACGGGCGCTCACTGCTGGGCCGACTGGCGCGCTCACACGGTGTCCGCGCCGCAGGAAGTCTCACGCAGTTTGTCGTCTTCGTCGCCATCTTCCGGGGGGGTTCGGTGACGGCCCTCCTGGCTGGGCTCAACCTCTGGCTGCTCGTCGCGAAAGGCGGCGGGATCGCCGTGGGGATGCTGGTCAACTACGTTTTCGAGAGCCTGTTCACCTGGCAGGTCCACCGGGACCGGAAACCGACCGAGGGGAAACGCAATTCTTAACCGACACACTCGGTTATAAATCGGTAGCGGGATGGGATAGCCAGGAGATTCCGGCGGGCTCATAACCCGCAGACCGGTGGTTCAAATCCACCTCCCGCTACTCCTCTCAGAACCGAGCGCCGAGTTTTATCTCGGCGCGCTCTCTGGCGTCGTCTCTGTCCCGTCCCTACGACCGGCAGTGGACCCCCGACCCGGCCGGCCAACTGTCGGGGGCTCACCCCACTGTGCCGGCTGACCCGGGGCGAAATTGGGGGAGTCTCGGGTGACAGTTCAGAAAACAGTTTTCCGGCGCCAGTTGCTGCCGCCTCGTATGGAACGGAGAACGTTCCTTTCGGCGGGCAGTGTATCGGTCCTCGCACTCACGGCTGGCTCCCCCTCCATCGCTGCCGAGACCGGCTCCGACGGGCCGGTAGCCGTCGTCGGCGACTACTACCGCCGTGCGCGTGCGGCTGAGGACAGTGAGACGTTTGCCCAGCAGGTCCCCGACCTCACACACAGCGTGTCACCGCTCTCGCGCCTCGCGGCGGACACGCCACTGGCCTTCGACAGCACCCTACGCCAGGAACTCGTCGACAGCAGGGTCGTCGCGGGGGATATCGGCGCCGAACGGATCCGTGCCATCTCGGACTTTTTCGCCGCGGCGGCCGGCGAGGCGGGACTAGCGCGACTCGCCGGGGACAACGCGGTCGTGGCAGTTACACTCGAGGCCGACGGTATCGTCGGCGGGCGACTCGCAAAGGAGTGGCTCGTCGCGCCGGAGGACGGCGAGTGGCGGCTGGTCTGGTTCGACGACAGGAACAGCCCCCGAGCGGCCGTCAGGAAGTTGTTCCGCCAGGTGACCGCCGCCGACAGCATCGAGGCACTCGACGACCCCGTCGACGACCTCACGCACAGCGTCTCCCCGCTCGCGAACGTGGTCGAGCACACCCCCCGGTTTGTTGCCGGACTTCGACGGCAGGAACTCACCGGGACCGAGGTCGTCGGGGAGGACCTCGACGCCGGAGCGCTCGCCGACCGGTTTGGGCTGTTTGCCAACTGGGCACGACAGGCCGCTATCGAGTCCGTCGCCGGGGAGAACGCGGTCGTCGCGGTGTCGCTGCGCGGGGACGACCTCGACGTCGGGGAGTTCACCCAGGAGTGGCTCGTGGCCCCCGTGTCCGGGGAGTGGCGGGTCGTCTGGTTCCAGTAGCCACGCGGGAGCGCCCGGGATGGCCACTCTAATTGCTGTGAGTCGGTACCGTCCTGGCGACGCAACTGTGTGCTACAGGCCGTGACACACCGGTAGTTGTGACCCGGTCACGGGAACACTCGCAGCAATCACTATCACACGCTCCAGTCCTCCCGTGTGTAACACATCTCCCAG
>CAZQZE010000034.1:0-14087 GCA_964597715.1 uncultured Halobacteriales archaeon | reverse complement strand
ACACCCCGTCTCCTGGACGAGCTTGCGGGGGGCCTCGTACTCCCCGTTGTACCGCCCGAGGTGGCAGGGGTCGTGGTAGGTGACGGTGTACTCCAGCGCGTCGGGCACCCGGAGCTGGCCGGTCTCGACCAACTCCTCGACGACCTGGGTGTAGTGGGCGACGTCCTCCTCGCCCCAGTCACAGGCCTCGAACTCCGGGTACTCGTTTTTGAACGTGTTGAACGAGTGGGGGTCGGTGCAGACGATGGTGTCGAACTCGCAGTCGCCGATGGTCTCGCTGTTCTCCTCGACGAGCTGCTCGTAGAGCCCTTCCTCGCCGACGCGGCGGACATCGTTGCCGTCGGTCTGCTCGTCCTCGTAGAGGATGCCGTAGTCGATGTCGGCCTCGTGGAAGACGCGGGCGAGTGCCTTCGCGACCTCCTTGTTGCGGCCGTCGTAGCTGGGGTAGTCCCCGACGTACCAGAGGTACTCCACGGGTTCGTCGCGGGCGTCGGGCACCTCGAAGTCGAGGTCCTCGGTCCACTCCGGGCGGGTGCGCGCGGACTCGCCGAAGGTGTTGCCCTCCCGGAAGACGTTCATCATCGCCTCCTGGACGTTCTCGTCCATCTGGCCCGACTCCGTCAGCCGGCGGTTCATGTCCGTGAAGTGGGTGAGGTGTTCGATATCGACCGGACAGGCCTCCATACAGGCCATACAGGACATACACGACTCCATCGTCGAGGCGTCGATGACACTGGTCCCCCCGTCGGCGACGATCGGGACGTCCCCCTCGTGGTCGGAGCGACCCTCCCGGTACTCCTTTATGTCGAGGATGACCTTCCGTGGGTCCAGCGGTCGCCCCGAGGCGTTTGCCGGACACGCCGAGGAACACCGGCCACACTTCGTGCAGGCGTCCTGGTCGAGTGTCTGTTTCCAGGAGAAGTCCTCCACGGTGGACGGGCCGATCTCGTCGGGGCTGGCGTCGGCCGGCACGCCGGGCAGCCGGACACCGGCCTTGTCGTCGCCGGTCATCAGATTCGCCCCCGAGGCGATCATGTGGAACGGCTTGCCGTAGGGCAGCCAGGCGACGAAACCAAAGGCGAGGATGGCGTGTGACCACCAGACCGCCGGGTAGGCGGCAGTCGCCATCCCCTCCGAGATACCGACGACGCTGAGCGCCGAGGCGAGCCCCCAGCCGACAAAGGAGACGGCCTCGTAGGAGGGAAAGCCCTGTCCGAGAATGCGCAGCGCCTCGACGGCGTAGCCACCGACCCCGAGGACGAACAGCGTCCACAGGAAGAGGACGTCCTCGTTGCCGCTGTGGGCGCCCCAGAGCCGCTCCATCGAGAGGCCGTGTCGGCGGTAGACCGCGACCCCGATACCGATGACAAAGAGCAGCCCCATCGCGTCGACAATAAAGGAGTAGGAGAGATAGAAGTCACCGACAAAGAACGATTCCCCGGTCAGCGGCCGCCAGAGGTCGATGTCGATCCCGAGAATGGTCGTCGCGATCAGGAGCGTGAGAAAGCCCCAGAACACGAAGATGTGCCAGAGGCCGGCAAAGGTGTCCCCGCTGAACAGCGTCCGGTTGGAGAACATGTCGGTCACCCCCTTCCGGAGCCGCGTCGAGACGGAGCCCACACGCTCGAAGGGGTCCTCGCTCGCGGCGCGGTAGCTGTTGACCCGGCGGGCGACCCCGACCAGCAGGACAAGGATGGCGACGACCGCCAGATAGTAGAAGACAGCCTTGCCGGTGGGGCCGATCTGCCAGAACGTCTCCCGGGTTACCTCTGCCTGTAGGGGGATCATCATTCGAACTGTTCTGTGAGTTCGGGGACCACCTCGAAGAGGTCACCCACGATACCGTAGTCGGCGACGTCGAAGATCGGCGCGTCGGGGTCCTCGTTGACCGCGACGATGGTGTCGGCGCTGCTCATCCCGGCGAGGTGCTGGACCGCACCGGAGATGCCGATGGCGACGTAGACGTCGGGCGTCACGACCTTGCCGGACTGGCCGACCTGACGGTTCTGCGGGAGCCAGCCGTTGTCGACGAGCGGCCGCGAGGAGGCAAGCGTCGCCCCCAGCGCGTCGGCCAGGTCCCAGACCATGTCGAGGTTCTCCTCCTCCTCGATCCCGCGGCCGATGGAGACGATGAAGTCGGCCTCGCCGATGTCGACGTCGCCGCCGGCAACCTCCTCGAAGCCGGTGACGGTCGACCCGATGGCGTCCTCGTCGATGGCGGCGTCGAAGGCCTCGACCGCGGCGTCACCGGCCTCGGTTGCCTGCTCCCACTCGGTGGGCCGCAGCGTCACCGCGGCGCGGTCGCCCGTTACCTTGATGTCGGCCTCGACCTTCCCGCCGTAGGTCTCGCGGGTGACCGACAGCGTGCCGTTGTGGCTGAAGTCGACGACGTCCGTCGCCAGCGGCAGGTCGAGCGACGTCGCCACGGCGGGCGCGTAGTCCAGCCCGTTGACCGTGTGCGGCATGACCAGATACTGCGGGTCGAGGTCGGCGTACAGTTGTTCGACAGCCTGGCTGTAGACGTCGTGGTTGAACTCCTCGCCGTGGTCGACGGTGTGGATGGCGTCGACACCGGTGCGGTTGACCGCCTCGGCGTAGGCGTCGACGTCGCCGCTGATGACCGCGACGTGGAGGTCCCCGTCGTTGGCGTCGGCGAGCTCCCGGCCGGCGGTGACAAGCTCGTGGCTGACGGGGCGGAGCTCGCCCTGGCGGTGTTCGGCGACGGTCAGAACGTCGCTCATCCCTCGACCACCCCCTCGTCCTCGAGGAGGTCACCCAGCTGCTCGGCCTGCTCGCCGGCGTCACCCTCGAAGAGCGTGGTGTTGTTCTCGGACTCCGGCTCGGCGATCGACGTCAGCGTCAGCTTGCTGCCAAGGTCCGCGAGGTCGACGCCCAGTTCGTCGGGCGTGTAGACGTCGAGTGGCTTTGACTGGGCCTGGCGGATCCCCCGCAGGCTCGCGTAGCGGGGCTCGTTGATCCCCGTCTGGATACTCAACACGGCGGGCAGGTCGACGTCGGTCAGCTCCTCGACCCCACCCTCGAGTTCGCGGTGGACCGAGGCGACCCCCGCCTCCTTGTCCAGGTCGAGGGCGTTGACGACGGCAGCCCACTGGTAGTCGACGGTCTCGGCGAGCGCGACCCCGGTGGCGCCGAAGGCGTCGTCACCACCTTGCACACCCGTCAGCACGAGGTCCGGCTCGACCTCCTCGACGGCGCCGGCCAGCAACTGGGCCTTCGTCGTCGGGTCGAGAACGTCCGCCTCGGCCAGGTCGTCGTCCCACACCCGGACCGCACGGTCGGCCCCCTTCGCCAGCGCCTGCCGGATGGTCTCCTCGCTGCGCTCCGGGCCGATGGTCGCCGTGACGACCTCCACCTCGTCGCCCTCGGCGGCCTCGCTGAGCTGGACAGCTTCCTCGACGGCGTAGTCGTCCCACTCGTTGAGCTCGTAGGAGACGTACTGTTCGCTGATGCCGAGTCCGTCGATCTCAAACTCGTCGTCGACCATCTCGTCCTCTTTGACTGTTACCAGTACTCGCATACCCTTTGGTGGGAATCATCCGGATTAAGCGTTTCCGTTCCCACCACGGCGCCGGTGTTCCTCGGCAGCCTGTCCGACCCGGCCCGGTCACCGTCAACCAGGGGGCCGGACGCTGTGTTGCCCGCAACGTTTAGTTGTCGCTCGGGCGAGGGTACGGACATGACAGAGCGGACCGAACTCCTGGCTCGCGCCGTGGCCGACGCCGACACGGCGACGGTGCTGACGGGGGCGGGGGTGAGCACCGCCTCCGGGATCCCCGACTTCCGCAGCGACGACGGCATCTGGGAGCGGTACGACCGCGACCAGTTCGACATCCGCCGCTTCGAGGACGACCCCGGGGGGTTCTGGGTGGACTGGCTGGCCGCCCGCGGCGAACTCTTTCCCGCCGACCCCGACCCAAATCCCGCCCACGAGAGTCTCGCCGACCTCGTCGGGGCGGGTGCCGTCGACACGCTCATCACCCAGAACACCGACGGGCTCCACCAGGCGGCGGGCGTGCCCGGCAGGGAGGTGGTGGAACTCCACGGCTCGGGCAACCGGGTCGTCTGTTCGGACGCCGCCTGCCGGTACCGCGGCCCGGCCGACCCTGCTCGCGAGCGGGCGGAGAGGGGTGAGCATCCCCCCGTCTGCCCGCAGTGTGACAGCGCACTGAAACCGGGGAGCGTCCTGTTCGGCGAGTCGCTGCCGGAACACGCCCACCTCAGGGCCCACGCCGCCGCCGAGCGCAGCGACCTCTTTCTGGTCGTGGGTTCGTCACTGACCGTCGAGCCGGCCGCGAGCCTGCCCGAGACGGCCGTCAACCGTGGCGCGACGCTCGCGGTGGTCAATCTCGACCGGACGGCGCTGGACGGGCGGGCCTCCTACGTCTTCCAGGACCGCGCCGAGGCGGTCCTCCCGGCGGTGCGCGACCACGTGCTCGGGGACGACCGGGTGCGTGGCGGGTAGCGCCCGGCCTCCGACCCGGCGGGAGGTCGGCGTCAGTCGTGGACGAGCACGTCGACCACGTCGACGCCCTCGTTGTCCATCGCCTCCGCGACTGTGGGGGCGACCTCCTCGGGTGTCTCCGCCAGGTGGGCGTCGGCGCCGTGGCTCTCGGCGTTTTGTACGAGGTCGACCGGCGGCTCGAAGTCCATGCCGGTGTACTCGTAGTCCTCGGCGTCCCCGCCGTAGATGTTGGCGGTGTTGTTCTTGAGGATACGGTAGTTGCGGTTGTCGGAGATGACGACCGTCAGGTCGAGGTCGTACCGCGCCGCCGAGTAGACCGTGTGGGGGTAGTAGAGGTAGGAGCCGTCCCCGACGTAGCTAAGGACGTCCCGTGGCTCGTCACGCATCGACTCGGCGAGCGCCGCACCGACGGCGGCGGGCAGCCCGTAGCCCAGCCCACCCCCCTTGTTCGAGATGTACTGCTGGGGCTGGAGGGGCCACCGGAGCAGCAGCGGGTACTTCGAGGTGACCCCCTCGTCGATGATGTAGGCGTCGGGGGCGACCTCCCGGAGTGCGTCGACGAGTTCGTGTTTGCCGGCACGGGTCTCCCCCGCCTCGGCCTCGTCGACACTGATCGACAGCAGCAGGTCGGACAGCGACTCCGTTGTCTCCTGCACCGCGTCTAGCCGGCGCTGACGGTCGCGCTCGGAGACCTGCTCGTGTAGGCGTTCGGCGAGTTGCTCCATCACGAGACCGGTGTCGCCGACGACGGCGGCGTCGGCGGGGTAGTTCTTGCCGACCTCCCAGTCGTCGGGGCTGATGTGGATACAGGTGGTGTCCGGGCTGACGAGTGGCTCCTCGTGGTGTAACAGTGTGGTGTGGGTCGAGGTGCCGACAAACACCAGCGTGTCGGTGTCCATCAGGGTCTGGACCAGCCCCTCGGCGGCAGGCATGTAGGAGACCCACTGTGGGTGGTCGCCGGGGAAGTTCACCTCACAGGCGAGGATCTCGGCGTAGACCGCGGCCCCGGCGGCCTCGGCAAAGTCCACGGCAGCCTCGACCGCGTCGCCGCCCGCCCGCGCCACCTCGTCGCCCAGGACGAACACCGGCTCGTCGGCCTCGGCGAGCAGGCTGGCAGCCGCCGCGACCTGGTCGGGGTCACCCGCCCCCGCCGTCGGAACCGGGCCGAGCGGCTCGACCGCCGAGGGGTCGGCCGCCTGGAGCATCACGTCCTGTGGGAGGCCGAGAAAGACCGGCCCCTGGGGTGGGGTGAGCGCGACCCGGAACGCCCGCCGGAGCATCGTCGGCAGCGCCCGCACGTCGAGCACCTCGTCGGACCACTTGCAGAACTGGTCGACCATCTCCTCTAAGTCGCCGTACAGCAGGGGTTCCTCGTGGCGGAAGTCCCGCTCGTGGTTGCCCGCCGTCACGACGAGCGGCGTGCCGGCGAAACTCGCCCCGTAGATGTTGCCGATCCCGTGGGCGAGGCCGGGCGTGATGTGGAGGTTGACGACGCCCGCAGGGTTGACCGACGGGTCGTCGTCGGTGTGATACCGGCGGGTGGCGGCGTACCCCGAGGCCATCCCGACGGCGATGTCCTCGTGGGCGCCGAGGATATACTCCAGGTCGCTGTGCACGATAGACTGCATGATCGGGAGTTCGGTGGTCCCGGGGTTGCCGAAGATGTGTTCGACGCCGTAGCTCTCGAGAACGTCGGTAAACAGGTCCGAGCCGGTGTAGCTGTCTGGCATGAGATACCCACTCATCCACACCCCACGGGCAAAATAGTTGGCGTGCCCGCCCTCTGTCGCCGGCGCGCCCGAGGGGCCACAGGAGGGGCGCCGGCTGTCGCCCGGTGAGGGAAGCTTTTACTCCCCGGCGCGTCTCTGCCGGGTACGAGGCAACCAATGAGTGACGCAGTACTACTCGAGGTCGAGGACGGCGTAGCGACACTGACGATGAACCAGCCCGACCGGATGAACCCCGTCACCGGCCCCATCTCCGAGGGGATCGAGACCCACCTCGACACCATCGAGGAGCGAGCGGACGTGCGCTGTGTGGTCGTCGAGGGCGCCGGCGGGGCCTTCTCCGCCGGCGGGGACATCCAGGGGATGAAAGACCGACTGGAGGGCGACGAACAGTTGAACGAGGCGGTCGACCAGCTCGAACGCGGGCTCAGCGAGACGATGGTCAAGCTGGTCACCTGCACCTACCCGACGGTTGCGAAGGTCGACGGGCCGGCCGTCGGCGCCGGCGCGAACCTCGCAATCGGCTGTGATGTCGTGCTAGCAAGCGAGTCCGCGAGCATCGGCTTCGTCTTCAACCAGGTCGGTCTGAGCGTCGACGGCGGGACCTCCTACCTGCTCCCGCGGGTCGTCGGTGTCAACAAGGCAAAGGAACTCGTCTTTACCGGCGAGATCCTCGGTGCCGGCGAGGCCGGAGACCTCGGCCTGTTCAACCACGTCTACGCCGACGGCGAGTTCGAGACACAGGCCGACGCGATGGTCGACCGGGTCGCGGGCGGCCCGACGGTCGCGCTGAGCCGTGCCAAGCGGCTCATCCAGGACGGCATCGAAAAGGACCTCGAACAGGCGCTGCACGACGAGGCCGCCGCCCAGGGTGTCGTCTTCGACAGCCGCGACCACCGCGAGGGGGTCGAGGCCTTCCTCGAGGACCGCGAGCCCGAGTTCGAGGGGCGGTGAGACCCGGCCCGGCTACAGGGCGACCGGCCCGGGTCTCGTGGGCATCATTTAAGCCGGTCCGTCCGAAGGTCTGTGTATGGACAACCCGCTCGCGAGGTTCGACCACCCGGCGGTGCGGACGGGACTGTTGACCGCCGTCGGCTACGGGGTCGTGATTACCGTGCTGTTCGTCATCATGTTTGTCATCCCGCTGCTGGTGTTCACGAGCCTGCTCTGAGCGGTGCGTCGGCGCGCCGAAGCCGAACTGTTTTGCGGCTTCCCCCGCTCTATTGATCGATGGCAACACACGCAGACGAGGCCGAGACGGACTGGAGTCGGCTCTACGTCGACGGCGAGTGGGTCGAGGCGGCAGGCGGCGAGACGCTGCCGGTCGAGAACCCCGCAACCCGGGAGACGATCGCGGAGGTGCCGGCGGCGACCGAGGCCGACGTCGACGCCGCCTACGCGGCCGCCGACGCGGCCCAGCCCGAGTGGGAGGCGATGGGCCGCGAGCGGCGGGTCGAACTCGTCGGTGCGTTTCTCGAGGCCTTCGAGGCCCGCTTCGAGGAGGTCGTCGACTTTCTGGTTCAGGAGGGTGGCAGTACCGCCGGAAAGGCCGGTCAGGAGGCCACCATCTCGATGGTCGACTTCCAGACCGCCCTCGAACTCGAGGCCCCCGACGAGGCGGTCCGTGACTCCCCGTTTTTCGACGGGAAGAAAAACCACATCGTCCACGAACCGGTCGGGGTCGTCGGCGTCATCTCGCCGTGGAACTACCCCCTCCACCTGACCACGCGGGCACTCGCCCCGGCGCTGGTGCTCGGGAACACGGTGGTCGTCAAACCCGCCTCGGACACGCCGATCAGCGGCGGGCTGTGGCTGGCAGCACTCGCCGACGAGGTCGGCCTCCCGGACGGCGTGGTCAACGTCGTCACCGGCCGTGGCTCCGAGATCGGCGACCGGATGGCCGGTCACCCGGTCCCACGGACCATCTCCTTCACCGGGTCGACGGCCGTCGGCAAGCGGGTCGCCGGCCGGGCCGGCAGTAGTATCGCCCAGCCGGCGCTCGAACTCGGCGGCAACGGCCCCAATGTCGTCACCGCCGACGTCGACATCGAGCAGGCCGCAAAGGTCGGCGCCGTTGGCTCCTTTACCCACCAGGGGCAGGTCTGTATCTCTATCAACCGTCACATCGTCCACGAGGAGGTCTACGACGAGTACGTCGACCGCCTCGTCGAGCACGCCGAGTCACTGACTGTCGGCAACCCCGCCGAGGAGGCCGTCGACTTCGGCCCGGTCGTCAACGAGAGCCAGCGCGACGGCCTGCGCTCCTATGTCCAACAGACCGTCGACGAGGGGGCAACACTCGAGACCGGCGGCGAGGCCGAGGGGCTGTTCTTCGAGCCGACGGTCCTCTCCGGCGCCACCAACGAGATGGCCGCCTCCTGTAACGAGCACTTCGGCCCCATCGCCCCCGTGATCGAGGTCCCCTCGGCCGAGGCGGCCATCGAGGTCGCCAACGACACCGAGTACGGCCTGGCCGCGGCTGTCCAGTGTCGCGACCTCGACCGCGCCCGTGAACTCGCAGACCGGGTCGAGTCCGGGATGGTCCACATCAACGACCACCCGATCCAGGACGAGCCAAACGCCCCGTTTGGCGGCGTGAAGGAGTCGGGGCTGGGCCGGTACAACGGCGAGTGGGTGATGGACGAACTGGTCGAGCCAAAGTGGATATCGGTCCAGCACGAGGACCGCGAGTACGACCTGCTGGAGTAGGCTTTCGCCCGCCACACGGGGGTTTCACCCGCCGTCGACGCCGACGATGTCGAGGATGGCTGCGAGGTCGTCGACGACAAAGTCGACGTACTCGTCGTCGACGCGATAGCTCCCGTCCGGGGTGCCGGCGTTCTCGGCAGCCGTGCCGCCGTAGGCAACCGTCCACAGTCCTGCCTCCGTTCCCCCCTGCATATCGTGCTCGTACCGGTCACCGACCATCAGCGACCGGGCCGGGTCGACCCCGTACGCCGCTGCCTTCGAGAGGGCGTCCTCGAACATCCGGTCGTCGGGCTTCTTGTAGCCGACCGCCTCGGAGGTCGTGATGCCTTCGAAGGCACTATCGAGGCCCTGGTCCTCGAGCATCCGGCGGGCCTCGGCGGTGTCGATGTCGGAGACGACCCCGAGATAGAGGCCGGCGTCGTCGAGCCCACGGATGGTCGCGGTGGCGTTTGGCTCCAGCTCCCGGGTGGCCCGGAGTGTCCGCTCGAAGCCCGGGCGCCACTCCGAGTCCTCGAGGTCGGTGTCGGCGATGTGCTCGAAGGCCTTCCGGTACCCCGCCATCGCCGAGCGGTACGCCCGGCCCTCGGCGGCCTTGAGGTGCTCGCCGAGGCGGTTGCGCCACGCATCGAGTGCCTGTTCGGGGTCGAGTCCCCGCTCGGCGGCGAACTGTTCGACGTAGTCGACGTAACCGGCGCGGATCGAGGGCAGGCTGACGACCACGCCGCCGATGTCGAAGAGGACCGCCTCCCACTCCGTGGGGGGTTCGTTCATAGGCGTGTCTGACCGGCCGGGGGTATTTCAGGCCTCCGGGATACCGGGGTTCGGGTCGTCCTGCGAGGGGCGCGCATCTCCGAGCGGTACGGGGGTGGCGGGTGAGTCGGGCGGGTTTATACCCTGTCGCCCCCCTCGTGTGAGTATGCAAGCAATCGAGGTGACCGACTTTGGCGACAGTAGTGTCGTCGAGGTGACAGAGCGGGAACGGCCGGAGCCCGGCCCGGGACAGCTCCGGGTCGAGGTACGGGCGGCGGGGATCAACTTCGCGGACATCATGCAGCGACGCGGCCACTACCAGCGCGGCCCGGAGCCGCCGTACGTCGCGGGGATGGAGGTCGCGGGCGTCGTCGACGCCGTCGGCGAGGGCGCGGACGGCGAGGTCGGTGACCGGGTGATGGGATTTGCCGACGGCGGCGCCTTCGCGGAGTACACGCTGGCCAGCGCGGGCGGGCTGCTCGACGCCCCGGAGGGGATGTCCTTCGCGGAGGCCGCCGGCGTCCCGGTCCAGTTTCTGACCGCCCACAACTGCCTGTTCGAGTGGGGCGGCCTGGAGGAGGGCGAGCGTGTCCTGGTCCACGCGGCCGCCGGCGGGGTCGGCACCGCCGCCGTCCAGCTTGCGGCCAATGCCGGCGCCGAGGTCTTTGGCACCGCCTCGACCCAGGAGAAGTTAGACCTTGCCGCCGACCTGGGCTGTGACCACCCGGTCAACTACACCGAGACGGACTTTGTCGAGGCGGTCGAGGCGGTCACTGACGGCGAGGGGCTGGACCTGGTGCTCGACGGGGTGGGCGGCGAGACCAGCAGCCGGAGTCTCGAGGCGCTGCGGGAGTTCGGCCGGATCGTCTGTTACGGCGCGGCCTCGGGTCGACCGGGACAGCTCGACACCGGCGAACTGCTCTTTAACAACTACACCGTCTACGGCTACCACCTCGGCCGCGGGATGGTGAAGACGCCGGGTCGGGTGCTGGAGGCGGTCGGGCCGCTGAACGAGGGGTTTGCGGGCGGCGACCTCGAGGTTGTCGTCGGCCACGAGTTCGACCTCGAGGACGCGGCCGAGGCGCTGCAGTTCATCGAGGACCGCAACTCCAGTGGCAAGGTCGTCCTGAAACCCTGAGCGGGAGGTGTCGGCGGGTTTGGCCGGGCCGCGGCGGCTACTCCAGCAGCGAGATGAACTCCGCGGAGATGACAGTCTCGTCGTCCTGGTTGACGATATCGACATCGTAACGGACCGTCCCCCCCGCAGTCGGGTGGTCGGGGGTAGGGTCGGTCTCGATGACCTCCATCTCGACGTGAACCGTGTCCCCGATGAGCACGGGCGCGACAAAGCGCAGGCGGTCGATCCCGTAGAAGGCGACAACGGCGTCCCGCTCGGCCTCCGAGCGCGAGCGCCAGAGCAGCCCCGTGGCAACGGAGAAGACCAGCGCCCCGTGGGCGATCCGCTCGCCGAAGTCCGAGTCCTGCATCCGCTCTTTGTCGGTGTGGATATGATTGAAGTCACCGCTCACGCCGGCAAAGTTGGTCACGTCGGCCTCGGTGATGGTGCGGGCCTCCGTGACGCGGGAGTCACCGACCTCGACGCCCGCAAAGAAGCTGTCCTCGCTCATCGGTCCCCCGCGTGGTCGGTGTCGGCGAACATCCGGTAGGTCGTGCCGCCGGTGGCGACGGTCTTCTCCTCGCCGCTCGGGGCGGTACCGGTGACCTCGACGTGGGTCATCCCCATCGACTCGCCGGCCCGGACCACCTCGGCGTCGACCGTGAGGTCGGAGGTTGCCGGCCGGACGTATCTGACGGTGAGGTCCGTCGTCACCAGCATCGGGTCGAGCGGGTCCGGAAACGTCGTCCGGAGCGCGAACGCCGAACAGCTGTCGATGACCGTCGCGGTCACGCCGCCGTGCAGCGAGCCACCCGACCAGTTGGCGAGTTTCTCCTGGTGGGGGACCCGCATCACGGCCCGCCCCTCCTCGACGGTCACCATCTCGACACCCAGCCACGACAGAAAGCCGTGCTGTTCGAGGACCGTCTGGGCCGCCTCCGCATCGGTGTTCCGGCCGGACCCGAACTCGCCACCCTCGGCAGGGTCGCTGACCTCTGCGGTGTCGGCCTCGCCGGTCCGGTCGGCCTCCCTCGGTCCGTCCGCGTCGGCGTCGGTCATGTCGTCACTGCCCCTCGAACTCGGGCTCGCGGTCCTCGGCAAAGGCCGCGGCGCCTTCCATCATGTCGTCGGTCGTCAACAGCAGCGAGAACGACTGACTCTCGAGGTCCAGCCCGGTCTCCAGGTCCTGGTCCTGGCCGCTGTTCATCACCCGCTTTGCGTGCCGGAGTGCGACCGGCGGCCCGGTGACGAGGTCGTCGACAAACTCGGAGACGACCGCCTCGAACTCCTCGTCGGCGACGGCACGGTTGACCAGCCCCCAGTCCTGGGCCCGGTCGGCGTCGACGTGCTCGCCCCGGAAGACCAGCTCCTTCGCGCGGGCCTCGGTGAGCATCCGCATCGACCGCTGGGTGCCGCCGCCCCCGGGGATCAGCCCGAGGTTGATCTCCGGGAAGCCGAACTCGGAAGATTCGGTGGCGATCCGCAGGTCGCAGGCCATCGCGAGTTCGAGCCCGCCACCCAGACAATAGCCGTCGATCTTCGCCAGGGTCGGCCGCGGGTACGCGGCGACCGTCTCGAAGAACTCGCCCGGTTCGGCCTCCTTCGCCGGTTCGATCTCCGAGAACCCCGAGATGTCCGCGCCCGCACAGAACGCACGGTCGCCGGCGCCCTCGAAGGTCACCGCCCGAACGTCCGCGTCGTCGACCGACTCCAGCAGGTCGACCACCGCCTCGGTCAGGTCACCGCTCAGCGTGTTCATCCGCTCGGGCCGGTCGAGTTCGACCGCGAGCAGGCCGTCCTCGGAGAGCTCCCAGTTGACCGTGTGGTACTCCCCCGGACCGTCCCCCGTGTCGTACTCGTAGAAGCCCTCGCCGGCCTCCGTGCCGGTCGCGCCGTCCTCGACGAGTTCGACCAGGTAGTCGGCGGGCTCGTAGCGGTCCTCGCCGGTTGCCTCGTGGTGTTCCGTCAGCGTCTCCAGCACGGTGTCCAGGCCGAGCTTGTCACCGCGGCGACAGGGCCCCTCGGGAAAGCCCGTCCCCAGGCGCATCCCGGTATCGATGTCGTCGGGGGTGGCGACATCGTCGCCGATGAGTCGGGCGGCCTCGTTGACGATCCGGGCCTCGACCCGCAGCCAGTCGAAGTCCTCGGAGACGTCCTCGGGGCCGTAATCGGCGCCGTCTGCCTGAGACGTCTCCGACGTCTCTCCGCCCTCGTAGTCGTAGTAGCCCCTGCCGGTCTTCTGGCCGAGGTCCTCGGCCTCGACCTTCTCCTCGACGACCGGCGGGACCGGGTTACCGGCCTCCTTGCGGACGTGGTAGCCGACGTCGATACCGGTCAGGTCGGCGAGCTCGAAGGGGCCCATCGGGTAGCCCCGCTCGTGGACCATCGTGGCGTCGGCCTCCCGGACGGTGGCCTCGTCGTTGCTCACCATCCAGGCGGCCTCGTCGCCGAAGGGGCCCAGCACCGAGTTGACGACGAACCCGCGGACATCCTTCCGGACGTAGATGGGTGTCTTGTCGATCGCTTCGACGAACTCGTAGGCGGCCTCGGCGGTCTCGTCGGTGGTCTCGGAGCCGTAGATGACCTCGACGAGGTCCATCTTCACCGGCGGGTTGAAGTAGTGCGTCCCGACGACCTGCCCGGGGCGGTCGGTCGCCTCCGCGATGTCGGTGATCGGCAGCGAGGAGGTGTTCGAGGCCAGGATCGTGTGCTCGGGGGCATACTCGTCGAGGTCCGCGTAGATGTCCCGCTTGAGCTCCAGGTCCTCGGGGACGGCCTCGATGACCATGTCGGTGCCGTCGACCGCGGTCTCGAGGTCGACCTCGGTGTCGATACGACCGAGGATGTCCTCGGGGCGCTCGTCGAGGCGGTCGTTTTCGGCGAGCTTCTGGAGGCTCCACTCGATGTCCTCGTAGCCGTCCTCGACCAGCTCCTGCTCGATGTCCCGCAACACGACGTCGTAGCCGGCCATGGCGACGACCTCCGCGATACCGTGACCCATGTTCCCCGCGCCCAGAACCGTGACACGGTCGATGTCATCTACGTGCATGACTGCCAGACTGTGTGTCCGCACCTCGTAAAGTTCCACCGGAGACGAGTTGCCGTCGCTCGGGCCCGGACCGGCCGTCGTCCGGCGGTATTGCGCGTGCTCTGTGCCCAAAGACAAAAGCCACGTGTACCGTTTCAGCCGGCAGGCACCCCGCACAGCGCCGGCTCACGCGCCCGGGGTTCGCGGCTCGTTTCTCGCCGCTCACCTGCTTGGAGACCTCGCCCTGCTCGGTCTCCCTGCTCGCGGCTCGTT
>CAZQZE010000033.1:0-14107 GCA_964597715.1 uncultured Halobacteriales archaeon | reverse complement strand
TCGTGACGGCGCTGGGGGTCGGCCGCGGGGTCGCGCTCGTCCCGCTGGGGTGGGCAGCCGACCGCTTCAGCAAGCGGGCGATCCTGCTGGGTTCACTGGCGCTCAGCGGGGCCGCCTACGCCTCCTTCACCGTCGTCGAGAGCTCCACAGGGTTCATTCTCGCCCGGACGCTACAGGGGCTGGGGATCGTCGGCACGGGGATGGTTAGCCTCGCACTCGTCGGGGACCTGGCGGCCGACGACGACCGGGCCAACCAGATCGGCAAGTACAATTCCTGGCGGATGGCGGCGGGGATCACCGGGACCCTCGCAGCCGGGGCGCTCTTCGACCTCTACGGCTTCCGGCCGATCTTCGCCGGGCTCGTGGTCCTGTTCGCGCTCGCGCTGGTCGGCGTCTGGCTTTTGGTCGAGGACGACGGCGACCGGACCGGCTTCGCCTTCTTCGACCTGGCGCTCAACGAGCGGATCCTGACAGTCACGAGCTTCCGGGCGCAGTACGCCGTCTCGGTGACGCTCGTGCGCAACTGGGTGCCGATCTTCGTCGGCCTCTCGGTCGTCCGCGGTGGGCTGGCACTGACCGCGACGGCGGTTGGTGTGGTCGTGGCCGCCGAGAAGTTCACCAACATGCTCTGTCAGCCGGTTACCGGGCGGCTCTCGGACCGGTTCGGACGGGGGCTGTTCGTCGGCGCCGGCGGCGCCGCCTACGGCATCCTCGCGCTCGCCTTCCCGCTGGTGCCCGCCGCCGGGGCGGCCCTGGACGTCGCGGTGACCGTCCCGGTGCTCGGGACGGTGACAGGCGCCTTCTTCGTCGCCGTTGGCCTGAACGCGCTGTTGGGTGTGGCCGACGCCGTCCGCGAGCCCGCGAGCATGGCGCTGTTTGCCGACGAGGGGAAAGACAGCGGGATCACAAGCAGCTTCGGGATCCGGGGGCTGGTCTGGCGGCCGGGGGCGTTGCTCGCGCCGCTGCTGGGCGGCTACCTGATGGGGTCGGTGGGGATGGGATGGGTGTTCGTCGTCGCCGGCGGAGCCGCACTGACAGGTGTGGTCGTCTTCTGGGGGATCATCTCCGTCCGGCACGGGCCGCGGGCACTGGCGGACTGGTGAACCGGTGTCGGTTGTTCCGCTGTTGTCCCTGTGGGGCCGGACTACACCAGTTGGATAGTGTTCCCGTTCGAACTCACGTGGAGGTCACGGCCAAGCTTGTATCCCTGATTCCCGGCGAGGTCGACGTAGTCGGCGAAGCCACCCATATCCTGATGTGCCGGGATGACGTGTTGTGGGTGGAGTGCGTCCAGCATCTCGTAGTGGCCCTCCTTGGAGAGGTGGCCCGAGACGTGGACCTCGTCGTAGATGCGCGCTCCCTGCATTCCGAGGAGCGTCTCCGACTGGTAACGCTGTCCCTCGTTCGTCGGCTCGGGGATCACCCGCGCGCTGAAGATGACCTTGTCTCCGCTCTCGAGGTCATAGGGTGTCTCACCCCGGCCCATCCGGGTCAGCATCGCGCGTGGTTCGCCCTGGTGGCCCGTGACGATCGGCAGGAAATTCTCCTTGCCCTCGTTCATGACCCGCTTGAACGTCCGGTCGACCGATTTCCGGTGACCGTACATCCCCAGGTCGTCAGGGAACGTGGCAGCCCCGATGCGGTCAGCTGTCCCGGAGTACTGCTCCATCGACCGTCCGAGTAACACGGGCTGTCGGCCGATGTCTTTCGCGAACTCGACGAGACTCGTCACACGGGCGATGTGGCTCGCAAACGTTGTCGCGACGACCCCTCCGTCATAGTCCTCGAGACTCTGCATGACGTCGCGGACCTGACTCCGTGCGACAGATTCGCTCGGGGTCCGCCCTTTTTTGCTCGCATTCGTACAGTCCTCGATGTAGCACAGAACGCCCGGACCTTCGCGGCCGATCTCTCGGAACCGCTCCATATCGATCGGGTCTCCGATGACCGGTGTGTGGTCGATACGTTTATCGAGCCCATAGACAACGGCACCCTCCGGGGTGTGGAGAACGGGGTTGATCGCGTCGATGACCGAGTGGGTGACGTTGACGAATTCGAGGTCAAGATTCCCGGTGTCACCGACCCGCATCGTTTCTCCGGCCTCCATCTCCACGAGCTCGTTGTCGACGTTGAATTTCCCCTCGTCCTGGATCTCCTCTTTGACGAGTTCCAGCGTGAAGGGGGTGGCAACAACGGGGGCATCGTACCGATGGGCCAGCTTGCTGATCGCACCGATGTGGTCGAGATGACCGTGCGTCGGGACGATCGCTTGCACCTCGCCGTCGAGTTCGTTCAGGATGCGGTCATCGGGGATCGCACCCATATCGATGAGGTCGAGCGAGTGCATCTCCTCCGTTCGGAGGTTGTCGTGAATCAATACCTTCGAGAGGTTGAGGCCCATGTCGAAGATGACGATGTCGTCACCGGCACGGACAGCCGTCATCTGGCGGCCAACTTCCTCGTAGCCGCCCACGGTTGCGATTTCGATTTCCATAGTCTAGAGCCGATCAGAGCAATCCCAGAACTCGCCAAAGTCCGCCAAACGGAGGAGAGGAGGACGTGAACCGGCGTTTTGACGGTGTGAATCGTCGCGGTCAGCAGACCGGTTCACCGACCTCCCCGGGGACAACGCGTTTTTCGGTTGTCATCTCTAAGACACCGTCGCGTAAATACTACTAGGATTGCGGTTCCGGACCGGGCCTGTTCAACGTGGCATCCTCCGCGCCGTTCACCGCGGGGGGACTGTCACTCGGACACCACAGAGACAGCGACAAAAACCGGTGACCGCACGCTGATGGGGTCCCGCACAGCAACCCGACGGTCAGCGGCGAGGTCTTGTATCACCCAGTAGCTGTCTCAGGCGGGCACGCAACGCTCCCGTGGCAACTCGGGAGCGCGTCGGCGTGTCCTGCTGCGGACCGGTAGTCTCTCGATGAGCGCCGGTCACAGCCCGTAGCCCACAGGTGGCTACGTTTCCGCCCGATTCTCGCCGAACCATCACCACTCCTGGGGGGTTGGCCGGGAGACCAGTCAAAATCCATTTATCTCAGCCCCACAGAGTGTAAGACGAATTGGGCGTCAGCCTCGTCCGTTTCTCGCTCGCTCATCGGGTCGCCACCGACGCGGGGGCGACCGCCGATGGCACTGCTCTGAGATGCGCCGTGCCGGCGGTCATCCGTCTCGTGGCGACCCACAGGGCCGCGCTCAGGGAGAGGTGTCATCCCACACCATCCACAGATGAACGAAACAGAACTCCCCTGCACCACGTGTGACAGCGCCCTCGTTGTGCGAACCGTCAACCCAGCGAACCCCTCAGTCAGAACAGTAGCATCGGACGCTGTCCGGGTCGCCGACTGTCCGTGCGACGCTCGGCACCATCCCGGGGCGAGATTGAAGCAACTGGGTCACACGGCGGGCCACTCCGAGACGACGGGTAACGGGTCAGAGGCCCGCGACTAGCCATGCCCGACAGCCGCCCGCAACCCCCTGACTGGAAGCCGCTAGCAGACCCGTCGATGCTGGAGTTGCCGCCGGACTCGACTATCCTGATTGCAGGCCCCGAGCCACCTGCTCGACACGGGGTCGGGCTTCGGGTCCTCTGTCAGAACGGTGACGGGGACGAGACCGCTCTGGTCGTGACGACACTCACCGGCAGCGAACAAACCGTCCACGATTACAGCCGACTGTGTAACGAAGACCTGTGCCCGTCACTTCGTCTCGTGGATACGACTGCTGACTATCCATCCGGGCGGCGGTCGTACAAGCAGAGACCGGTCGTATTCGTTCCCGGTGCGGAGGACATCGAACGGGTCGTCGTGGCCCTCTCGGACCTGACCGACGCGCGCTCCGGAGCCGGTGTCACCCGTCATCTCCTGATAGACTCACTCACGCCGGTCCTCCGGACAGCGCCGACGGGGAGCGTCTGTCGGATGGTATCACGGGTCGCGGATATCCGTTCTGGGGGTGGGCACTGTCTGTTCGGCTTGGATTATACAGCACACAGTGCTGAGACGATGGCCGCTGTAACCGCCCACGCTGACGGGATTCTCTGGGTCACACGGGGTGAGAAAACGGTTGCCCTCGAATATCGACCGGCACGGAGGCGCCATCCGCCCGCACATCAAGCGGCAGCGGTCGATGACTGAGCGGACTCGCGAAAGGGCTCGGGTCCACGGCTATCGACCGACAGGGAGTGTCGGCCCTTCGCCGCGGACGCCGGAGAGGACGGGTACAACAACGCCCCGCTGTCAAACGACCCGAGCCGACCGGACCATCTGTCAAGCGGGGCACAACAGGTTGTCGGGTTGGCCTGTTTCTGCCGACGGGCTCGAAGCGGCAGTCGTGCGCTACGCCTCGGGCGCGGGCGACTCGGCGAAGTCAGCCCGGTCAAGCGGCGGCTCGGAGACGCCGGTCTCTGTGACCAGGTAGTCCACCAGTTCCATCGGCGTCCGGTCGAAGGCCGGGTTGTAGACGGGGACGTCCTCGGGGGCGTTTTGAGTCCCGTAGACCGCCCGGAGTTCGGCCGGGTCGCGCTCCTCGATGGCCACCTCGTCGGCGCTGCGCTCGGTGTCGACGGTGGCGTGGGGTGCGGCGATAATGACGGGCACGTCGTGGCGGTCGGCGACGACGGCGTGTTTGTAGGTGCCCACCTTGTTGAAGACGACGCCCTGGTCGCCGAAGCGCTCGCCGCCGTCCAGCACTATCCGGTCGGCACCCACGACAACGGCGTCGACACGACCCTCCTGCAGGCAGAGGCCGGCGGCGTTGTCGGGAACGAGTGTGACGTCGACGCCCCGCTGCATGAGTTCGACGGTCGTGAGCCGTGACCCCTGGTTGAGCGGGCGGGTCTCGTTTGCCACGACGTCGATATCCTTGCCGGCCTCCTGGGCGGAGTAGACGACACCGAGGGCGGTTCCCCAGCCGACGGTCGCCAGCGCGCCGGCGTTGCAGTGGGTCATCACCGTCTCCCCGTCGGCGAGCAGGCCGGCCCCGTGCTCGCCCAGGCGCCTGTTACGCCGGATATCCTCGTCGGCGAGTGTCTGCGCTGTCTCGAGTGTGCGCTCGCGGGCCTCCGACACGGAATCGCAGTCCCCGAGCACGTCGAGAACGGCCTCGACCTCGCGGGCGAGATTGACCGCGGTCGGACGGGCGTCAGCAACGCGGGCGGCCTCGGTTCGGACCCCCTCGAGGAAGGTCGGGTAGTCGTCGGCCTCGGTCGTGTGCGCGGCGAGTGCAACCCCGTAGGCGCCCGCGGCCCCGAGCGCCGGCGCGCCACGCACACGGAGGAGTTCGATGCTCTCGACCAGGTCGTCGACGGTCTCGGCGTGGTGCGTCGTGTGCTCGGCCGGAAGCCTCGTCTGGTCGACCATGACCACACAGCCCCGGTCCTCGTCCCAGTCGATCGTTCGCATACCACGCACTCGCCGGCCGAGGGGCATAACCGTTTCTCGGGCCGACACAGCAGGCAGGGCTACTGTACGCCGCGGCCGTCGTCCTGGGGGATCGCGTGCCCGCCGGCGTTGGCCAGGCGCCACCGGTAGAGGGTGTGTGCGAGCGAGACGACCGCCTGCGGGGGCAGCGGCTGGACGTCCTCGAACTCGGCGGTGAGCCAGTCGTTGTAGGCGTGACGGAGCTTCTGTGCGTCCTTCAGCGCGGATTCGAGCTGTCGGCGGTAGATGTCGTTTGTCATAAAGGGCGGTCGGGTCAGTTGCCCTACTATTGGGGTCTGTTCTCTTGAATCTCCGGATTCAGTCCGGCGGGCAGCGCCAATAGCGCAGGCGACGGACCCAGCGTTCAATTCCGTCCAGCCCCAACAGACGGTATGCCGACGGAGTGTGCGCTCTGTCGTCGCCGGGTCCCCGACGAACACCTCGGGGACCCCCAGGCCGTCCAGGAACACCATCTGCGACCGGAGCGACGGGCCGAGAGCCCCACCGTCATGCTGTGTCGACCCTGTCACAAGCAGGTCCACGCGCTGTTCACCAACGAGGAACTCCGCGAGGACTACCACACCATCGAGCGGCTCCGCGGGGCCGACAGACTCCAGGACTACCGCTCGTGGATCCGCGGCACCGACAAGCTCGACATCCGCGTGTCGACGAGCGACCACGTCCGTGAGCGGCAGTAGCTGCGGGGTCGCTCGCGGTCACTCCCCTCTGTTCTGGAACCAGACCTGCTGGTCGACAGGCGAGGCGTCGGGTTCGGGGAGCCGGGACCGGACGAGGTCACGGATGGCCAGCGTGGTCGTCAGGTCCACGCGCTCGCCGTCGGCCGCCTCGACGGTGACCACCCAGTGCCCGTCGCGCTCGGACGCGGCACGGACGGTCCCCACTCGCCAGGCCTCACGGTCGTGTGTCGGCTCGCGGGCGTGAATCCGGTCGTGGTGCACAGGCCGGGTACGGCCTCGACGCAAACGGGGGTTACGGTCCGGCCGGTCGGCCTCGCTGCCCACACCCACCCACGGAGGTCGGGCTCCGGCAGGTGCCGGCGGTGCTATTGCGTCAAGAACACAACACAGTACGGCAGGACCCGCTTTTTGCGGTGCGTGTTCGCTGAGGTGCCCGGGTGTTAGGGTCACCCGAGCGGTGCCGGCTCTGATCCTGAGCCAGCACGAGAGGGTCATCCTCGGCGGAACAAGAAGATTCCGCCACACACGGGGCCGACACAGTCGACACGCGCCGGACCTCCGGCTGAGCTGACCCGGAGGCTGTCGCCCCCAGTTCGACTAATCACGGTCCGGGTGGCCACGGACGGGGGCAAAGGCCCCCTTTTCCCCCCACCGCACCCCCGGGCGACCGGTGGCGAAGCCGGGAACCAGGCGTGGTCGGTCGGGTGCAGAGCGACCGACACCTGACCTCTGGATAGCAAGCAGTAAAGAACCCTGCTATGTTCGCTTTGACCGGCACATAGGCCCCGGTATGTCAATATATTTCTCCACCCGAAACGGCGGCCTAAGCTGCGCACCAGCCGTGTCGGGGGCGGACACACTCCGTACTCGGCGCGGCTGTTGGACGCTGTCGGTGCCTGTGGCCCACGCGATAGCGGCGGAGAGCCGCCGTCGTGTCGTCTCCGACCGGTCGACGCGGTCGTATAGACCGCGTGATAGGTAGTGCCGGGGGAGTCCACCCGTCGCGTGGACCGAACACATAAGAATTCACAGCCGTAACGATACGTGATGCAGGGCGGCTCAGTTTCCGCGAGACCGGACAGGAATACCGACAACTCCCGCGTACCGTGGAACGGGCACTCCAAGGGGTGGGGCGGCGCGGAGTATTTCGGCACCCCGGCCGGGGTGACGAGAACCCCGGTCGTGTTCGTTCACGGGAATCGGAGCGAGGCTGACGCCTGGCAGGCACACGCCGCTGACCTCCTTGCGGCCGGTGCGAGCGGCGACGACGTCTGGGCGGTCGAGTTCAGCTCCAGGACGCCGTCTCACGACCAGATGGCAGCCGAACTGGAGGCGTTTGTCTCCGCACTCCGTTCGCACACCGGCTGCGACGAGGTGGATGTCGTCGCACACAGTCTCGGGGTGACTGGTGTCCGGCACTGGATGGCGACACACGACGGGGACGAGCACGTCCGCCGGTTCGTCAGTATCGCGGGGGCGAACCACGGGCTGAAGCTCGCGACGGTAGCGGCTCGGTTCGGGGTCAGTGGCGGGCCGTTCGGTCCGGCACAGTTTCTCCGTGACGACTACGAGCGGGTCCCGGCCCACCCACTCGCGGCGCTGAACGAGCCCCCCGAGGTCCCCGAAGGGGTAACCGCGTTCACGGTTCGCGGGAACCGCGACCGGTTGTTCGCCGGCTCGAGAGACAGTCCGCTGTTGGCGAACGCGGAACGGAATATTGCCCTCGACACCGGACACCTGGGGAGCAAGAACGCGACCCGTGCCAGAGCGGTCATCCTGTCACTGCTGACGGGTTCGGACGCCACGTAGTCCGCGCTGTGCGTCCGCGAGACGGGGGTCAGAACTCCCCAAGCGAGGTCTGGTTGCGCTTCAGCGCCCGGGCCTCGTACCCCAGCCGCGAGCGGACCTCGCGGGCGAGGCTGTCGGTGCTCCCGTGACAGGTGTAGACCCGCTCGGGGTCGACGGCGTCGACGACGGCGAGCAGTTCCTCGAAGTCACAGTGGTCCGACAGCGGGAAGGTGGCGTCGTAGCCGCCGGCAAACCGAAACGAGGCGTCGACCGCCCACCCCGAGAGTGCGGCCTTCCGGGCACCTGTCTCCTCGGCGAGCGTCTCGACAAAGGAGAGACGGTTAGTCTGTGAGGGGAGGACGAGCGCGTCCCCGGAATCGAGGGTGACATCGCTACCGTAGCGTGCAACGTCGAAGGCGATGTCGCAGGCGTCGGCGATGGGCTCGTTCAGGGCGGCGATGGCCTCGGTGACGTAGACCTGCCGGTCGGTCCCGCCGAGTATCAGCTGGACCTCCTGGGCCCGCCCCAGCGAGTACGCGAACACGAGCACCGGCGCGTCGGTCGCCGCGACCCACTCGCGGAACGCGGCGGCGGCCTCCGCCGGCGGCGGAAAGACGTACTCCGACTCCCCGTAGGTGGATTCGATGACGAGGGTGTCGATGTCGGCCTCGGGGGGCTCGAACCCGTCGAGATACCGGTGGTCACGGGTGCTCAGGTCGCCGGTGTAGCAGTAGGTCGTCCCGTCGGGGTCCTCGATGACGACGGCCCGGGCGCCGGGGACGTGGCCGGCGTCGACGAGTGTGAGGCGGTCGTCGGTGGCCGTCGTCGGGACCTCGTCGCGGCGGACCGCGGCCAGTTCACGGGTCAACGGCGACCAGACCACCTCACCCGGTGCCCGCTCGTAGAGGTGGTCGCCGTGGGCGTGACTGACCACGTTGACGTCGCCGTCGGGGTCGTCGGCGTCACAGACCACCCGCTCACCCGTCGAGAGCGTGACCTCGATGCCGTCGCGGTAGCGGACCGTCACACCACTGTCGACGTGGGCGAGCCACTAAGATGCACCTGCTCTCGCGGGCGGACCGACCGAGAAACGGGTCGGCCTCACTGCCCCTCGTACAGCGACTCGACACGCTCGATGGTGTCCACGCCGGTAACGTCGAGGTCGTCACGAAACCCCTCGAACCGGGGAAAGCGCAGCGCGTACCCGGAGTCGTACTTCGGCGACTCCTGGACCTCCTCGTAGGCCACCTCCAGCACCTCCGTCGGCTCGAGGTCGACGTCCCGGCCGCTCTGCTCGACGATATGGGGTTCGAGCCGGGCGGTCAGCGTCGCGAGCTGTTCGTCGGTAAAGCCGGTCGAGAGCCGACCGACCTCCCTGAACCTGTCGCCGTCCCGGCAGGCGAGGTAGAGGCGGCCGAGATTGTTCGAGCGCCGGCCCTCACTCCACTTCGCGCGGGTGACCACGAGGTCCAGTGACTCCATCGTGGGCTTTACCTTCCGGGTGTAACCCACCCGTTTGCCGGGCTGGTAGGCCGCGTCGGCGGTCTTGACCATGAGCCCCTCGTGGCCGGCCGCGAGCGCCGCCTCGTAGAACTCCCGGACGCGGTCGGGGTCGTCGCTACGGAGATTCGGCATCCGCTCGAGGGCCCGCTCACGCTCGGTCAGTCGCCCCTCCAGGGCGTCGACCCGCTCGACCAGGCTCCGGTCCAGCAGCGACCTCCCGTCGAGAAGGAGAACGTCGAAGAGGTAGAGGACAACCGGGACCGCCTCGACGAGGCGCTCGACGTCGTGTTTGCGCTTGATCCGCCGGGAGAGCTGTTGGAATGGCACCGGCTCGCCGGTGTCGGGGTCGTAGGCGACAACTTCGCCCTCGACGATGTAGGAGTCGGCGTCGAAGCCGCCCATCGCGTCGACCACGTCGGGAAACTGCGCGGTGACGTCCTCCAGCCGGCGGGTGAACAGCCGCGGCCCGGTCGCCCCGTCGCCGTCCTCGCCGGCCGCAAAGTGGACCTGCGCCCGAAAGCCGTCGACCTTGTACTCCGAGAGCGGGGGCGGGGCGTCGCTGCCGTCAGCGTCGGCCCCCTCGGCCGTGTTGCTCGCCGCAACTCCGTCGACGACCGCCGCCTCGACGGACTCGGCCTTCTCCGCGAGCATCACCTCCACCGGCCGGCCCACCTCGAGGTCGAGGGCTGCCAGACCCGGACGGCCTCGCGTTGCCGCGGTCTGTGCGACCAGCCCCGGGTCGTTGGTGACCTGCAGGGCACGCTCGACGGCCTGGATGTCTGCCTCGGGGGTGTCACCGGGCTCGTCGGGGTCACCACCGAGAAAGGCCGTGGCGACCGCGTCCCGGACGGTTCCGCGGCCGACCCCCAGCCGGAGGTGGCCAAGCGCCGTGCGGACGACGTACGTCGCCTCGTCGGGGTCGGCGTCGGCGAGCAGGCCGGCCACGGTGTCCACACGGCGGTCCTCGCTGCCCGCCCCCTCGTAGTCGGCGAGGGCACGCAGGTCCCCGTAGACCCCCTCGACGGTCAGCGTCTCCGAGACGAGCGTCTGCTGGACAGCCCGTTCGACCGCCCTGGCGGCGGCGCTACCCAGGTCACCGGTCTCGCGCCAGTCGGCCTCCACCTCCTCGGCGGGGACGCCGGTCGCCCGCTCGATGGCCCGGCTGGCGAGGCTGGAGGAGACCCCCAACTCCGCCGGGTTCCACGGGGCAAACAGCGTCCCGCGGAGCAACCGGGCGGTCATCGGGAGGTCCTCGTGGGCCGCCTCGACCAGCGTCTCGGCGACGATGGCGGTCTTCTCGTGGGTCGACTGTGTCCCTGCGAGTCGCTCGTACACCTCGACCAGCGCAGCGTACTCCACGTCCGAGTGTCGGTCCGCCGGAGTATAAACCGGACGGCCCGCGGGGAAATGCCGGCAGTCACAAGAGCGGGCCGGTCGAAGACGGAATATGTCCGGCCGGCGCGGTCAACGGGTGTACGACTGGTGGAGCCGCCACGGGGGGCTGCTGGGCCGGCTGTACGACCTGGTCTTCCTGGGCACACAGGCACGGCTGCGCGCGAGAAGCGTCGACGCGCTGGGGCTGTCGGCCGGCGACACCGTCCTCGAACTCGGCTGTGGGGACGGGCGCAGCCTCCACCGGTTGCGTACACGTGTCGGACCACAGGGGGAGGTCCTCGCCGTCGACTACAGCGAGGGGATGGTCCGTCGGGCCCGCGAGCGGGTCCGCGAGGCCGGCTGGGGAAACGTCCACGTCCTGTGGGGTGACGCGGGCCGCCCGCCCGTGGAGGGCCCCGTCGACGCGGTCTACGCGTCGATGGCTATCAGCGCGATGCCCGACCCGGCGGCAGTCGCCCGGGAGGCCCGCCGACTGCTCCGGCCTGGCGGGCGGATGGCGGTGCTCGACGCCCGGCCGTTCGAGGGGTCGTGGGCGGCGCTGAACCGCCTGGTCGTTCCGGTCTCGCGGCTGGCGACAGACTGGAACCCCGAGGCGGACGTGCCGGGCGCGATGGCGGTTGCCTTTGGCGGGGTCGACCTCGAAACGCACGTCTGGGGGACGGTGTTCGTTGCCAGTGCCCGCGCAGACGCGAGCGCGAACCACGAACGGGTGGTTACCGGACGGTGACCCGGCCGCTGCTGTGGACGGTTACCTCGTAGTTCTCCACAGGAAAGGTTATCGTGCCGCCGGTGGCACGGAGCACGGCCCGCAGGTCCTCCGGGTCGACATAGCTGTGGAGGCGGTCGACCGCCGCCGCGTCGAGGCCGGTTGCCTCGGTGAGCGCGTCGGTGACAGTCTGTTCGACAGGCGTTGGCTGCACCCACTCCGACAGCTCCCCGCCCCGGTTCCGGACGATGTAGAGGTCCGCTTCGGCGTCGGCAGTCCCCATACACACAGCTATTATCGGGCCGATATAAAAATACTCGTGCGGGGTTAGCGCCCGGCGGAGCCGGTGTCGGGCGAGCGGAGCCCCTCCTCGACGAGCGAGCCGAGGCCGCGCCGGAGCCGTTCGGAGGCCGCCTGACTCGAGACATCCAGTTTCTCGGCCACCCCCCCGAGCGATGTCTGTCGTGGCACCTCGAAGTACCCGTGTCTGGCGGCCACCGACAGCGCCTGCCGCTGTGGCTCGGTCAGCCGGAGCCGGGCCGCCTGCGGCGGGACGTCCCGGTCGTAGGCGGCCTCGACCGTCCCGTCGACGCCGGCCGCGGCACACCGGTCTCGGAAGGCCGCGGCGGCGTCACGGTCCGGGAACTGCAGCCGTAGCGTCCAGGCAGTTCCCCCGGCCTGCCCGGCGACGAACACGCCGTCGTGTTCGACCGCGGCGTGGTAGACAGCCGTGCCGTCGAACCGCTCCCCGTACCGGACCCGGTACAGTTTGCCCCACGGACCTGCGGTGACCTCCGTCGTGTCCCGGACGACCTCACGCTCGGCCAGCGCGGTCCGGACCTCGGCCGCACCCTCCGCTCCGGTGACCCACAGTGCCACACAGAGCGGGACCGCCCCCGTCGCATCGAGCGCCGAGATACCGGCCGTCTCCGCCGGCGCCCCGTCGACTGCCGGACGGGTTACTGCCGTCTCGAACTGAAACTCCGCAATCATGTCTGTCACGTAACACCCCCGACGGTTAAGTGCTACACCGGCCGGCCCCCGGGCGGGTCAGGGGTCGTCCCCTCGCGGGTACGGCCACACCACGTGGCCGGTGTCAGAGTCCTTCCCCCTGGTAGGTGCCGTCGTAGGTCCCCGCGTGGTCGGCCCGGGCGAGGACGAGCTGTGCGACACGGGCCCCGGCCTCGAGTTCGACGGTGTGGTACACCTCGAGTAGCCCCTCGCCGCGCCCCTCGTAGCCGGCGTCCCAGACGGCGGTGTCGAGCATACAGGAGTTGCGAAGCAGCGACGAGCGGGGGTAGATGAAGCCGACGTGACCCTCCGGGACCCGGACCGGGTCGGCGTACCGGAGGACGTACCCGCCGGGGTCGAGCCGGTAGACGGGTGGGTCCGTCCCGGCCGGCTCGCACTCCCGGCGGTCGCCGACGGTCTTGCCCCCCCGGCCGACCCGGCCGGGTTCGACCTGCTCGAGGATGGCCCCGAGCGTGAGGTCGACACCGTTTGGCTGGACCTGACTCTCGCGTATCTCCCCGAGCTGGTCGGCGACAAACGTGCCGCTCCGAAACATACCGCGTGTGCGGAGACGAGCCTCAAAACCCTGGCGGCGGGTTACGTGACGGAGCGCACGTTTTATATCCGCGCACAGTCGAGATTCGAGTGCTATGGGACAGACGCTTACCGAGAAGATCCTCGACGACCGTCGCGTCGAGGGGGCGCTCGAACCCGGCGAGGAGATCGGGATCGAGATCGACCAGGTACTCACACAGGATACGACCGGGACGCTCGTCTGGCTACAGTTCGAGGCGCTCGGCCTCGAGGAGGTTCAGACGGAACTCGCCGCGCAGTACTGCGACCACCAGACCTACCAGTTCGACTTTAAGAACACCGACGACCACCGATTTCTGCGCTCTGCGGCCGGCACCTTTGGCGCGTACTTCTCACGGCCCGGCAACGGTATCTGTCACAACGTCCACCGCGAGAACTTCGCCGCGCCGGGCAAGACGATGCTCGGCTCGGACTCGCACACCCCGACACCCGGCGGACTCGGGGAACTCGCTATCGGCTCGGGCGGGCTGGACGTGGCCGTCGCCATGGGTGGCGGCGCCTACTACATCGACATGCCCGAGGTGACAAACGTCAGACTCGAGGGCGAACTCCCGGAGTGGGCAACCGCAAAGGACGTTGTCCTCGAGATGCTGCGTCGACTCTCGGTGAAAGGCGGGGTCGGGAAGATCTTCGAGTACACCGGCCCCGGTGTGGAGACGCTGTCGGCGCCCGAGCGGATGACCATCACCAACATGGGAACAGAGCTCGGGGCGACCTCGAGCATCTTCCCGACCGACGAGCGCACAAAGGAGTACCTCGAGAAGGTCGGCCGGGGCGAGGAGTTCGAGAAACTCCAGCCCGACGACGACGCCGAGTACGCCGGCCAGATCACCATCGACCTCTCCGACCTGGAGCCGCTCATTGCCGAGCCCTCCATGCCTGACAACGTCGTCCCCGTCGGCGAGGTCGCGGGCCAGGAGGTCGACCAGGTTATCATCGGCTCCTGTACGAACGGGGGCTACGAAGACATCCTTCCGACCGCC
>CAZQZE010000032.1:0-14247 GCA_964597715.1 uncultured Halobacteriales archaeon | reverse complement strand
CTCCGTCGGACGTGGGGTGCGAAATGTTCTGTCCGACAGTATCAGCCGGCGCCGCGGGAAACCCTCGGCTCAGGTGTCGCCGGGCCAGGGGAGGACGTCCGACCAGACCACGACCGCGGCGAGCAGGTAGGCCGCGAGGACCACGTAGACGATGCGGGGCCACTCGGCGAACTCGGGGTAGCCGGCGACGACGACCGCGAGGCCGGCCAGGAACGTGAACAGCACCGTCGTGACGAGCTGTCGCCAGAGATTCGTCCACGGCGGGCTGCGGAGGGCAGTACTCATGCACGGAGTTCATCGATGGCTCATAAGTATCTTGTCGTGCCGCCGGCCCCGAAAGGGTGCGTTTTTAACGCTCGGTCGGCTTTCCCGAGGTAATGGCAGAGTTCACCGTCGCCGTCTCGGACCCCGAGGACGGCATGACCTACCAGGTAGACACCTCCGACCAGGACGCAAACCGCTTTATCGGCCGGGAGATCGGCGAGGAGGTCGACGGGAGCGCCGTCGGCCTCGACGGCTACACGCTCGAACTCACCGGCGGTTCCGACGACGCCGGCCGGCCGATGCGTGCCGACGTGGCGGGCTCGTCACTGACCGAACTCCTGCTCGAGGGTGGCACCGGCTACAACCCGGACCGTGAGGGCGAGCGCAAGCGCGTGACCGTCCGCGGCCGCGAGATAAGCGACGACACCCGCCAGATCAACGCGCGGGTCGCCGCCCGCGGCGACACGCCGGTTGCCGACCTGCTCGAGGAGTGACCGAACGTATCCCCTCCGACCACGCGACCGTCGACAGCACCCGGGTCAACGTAGAAACCGTCGGTCGCACCGGCCGCCCGCGGATTCCCCTTCCCGACACCATCGACCACAGCGCCGAGACGGTGCTCCGCCTCTCGCTCGAGGGGGTCGAGGCCCACGCGCAGGTCACCGCTGACCTCCGTGGCGAACCCGGCATCGAGGGGGCGTACCCGGACGCACACCTCGCCCGGACAGGCGACGGCGAGAACCGCCTCGCCGTGTGGGTCGACCGCCACGGGCTGGGTGCGGGTGACCCGCTCCTGCTCGATGTCGTGACGGCCGGATACCAGTACGGCCTCCGACGGCCGGGTGAACGGGTCGTCTACGACGCAGTAGCGGCCCCCGACGACGGCCTCTCGGACATCGCCGAGAGGCTCGGCTGACCGCGCCGGGGCTCCCGACACCGCCGACCGTCTGTCCGCGGTGTCCACGTGGGAACACTTTTGACGATACCCGCCCCAGAACAGACAGAGAGATGGTCGAACTCACGGAGACAGGTATTGACGGACTTGACGGGATCCTGGGGGGTGGCATCGTCCAGAATTCGACGACGCTCATCTCCGGCAACCCCGGTGCCGGCAAGAGTGTCTTTGGGTTGCAGTATATCTACAACGGCGTCGAGTCCTTCGAGGAGGACGGGATCTACCTCTCCTTCGAGGAGAACGCCGAGGACCTCAGACAGGCCGCCGAGTCGATCGGCTTCGAGAACTGGCAGGAACACGTCGAGTCGGGGGCGATCCGTGTCTTCGACAAGCGTGAGTTGCTGCGCGAAAACGACTTCAACTCCTCGCTCGAGATTATCCTCGACGACCTGCAGGACTCCCGCTACGAGCGGCTGGTGTTGGACTCGCTGACCATGTTCCAGCTGTTCTTCGAGAACGAGCGCGAGAAGCGGACCTACCTGCTGAAGCTCACCGACATCCTCCGGGACAACGGCCTCACCACGCTGATGACAAACGAACAGGGGACGGTCTTTCCGGAGACGGATATCGGCCTGGAGAACTTCCTGACGGACGGCAATATCTTCCTGTTACAGACGCCGACCGAGTCGGGTGTCAACCGCTACGTCTGGGTCGCGAAGATGCGAAAACAGGACATTGATACCGACATCTTCCCGATGGAACTCGCACAGGGCGGGATTCAGGTCCACCAGAACGCCAGCGCCTTCTCCATGCTGGGTGAGGGTGAGTCACCTATCTGACCCGCTCGATTATCACTGCTGAGAACAGTGCCCGCACCCGGCCGCCCGTGAACGGCTATCACGGCGCTCATATGCCTTCTCCCTGGGCCGCTCATGCTATTTCAATTCCCGATAGCTTTAACTCACCGCCACCACGAACGTCTATATCAGATGGCGTCAGTAGACGTACTCCGCACGTTGGGGAACAAATACAGCGCCGAGATCCTCGAGGCCGCAGAGGAGCCCCGCTCCGCACAGGAACTGAGTGACGAACTCGACATCCCGATCGCCACCTGTTACCGGCGGATCGACGAGTTGACAGAGCACGGGTTGCTCGAGCTACACGACAACGTCCTCTCGGAGGACCGGCGGCGGATCAAGGTCTACCGACGCAACATCGAGGCGATCCAGGTCGCCTTCGAGGAGGACCTCACGGTCAGCGTCGAGGAGCGCTCGACAGTCACGAACAAGCTCGACGAGGCCTGGCGAAACCTCTCGGAACCCGCCTGCACCTCCTCGTCCTGACGCGCCCGGCGCTCGCGGACCGGACCGCTTTTGTTCCCCGCCCCGTTCGGGCCGGCAATGAGCCACAGCGACCGCGAGCAGTTTCTCGCCGGCGACCGCCCCGACGATGTCGCCTTCTTTCTCCACGAGGCTGCCGTCTCCGGGGTCGACGCCCTGGCCGACCAGGGCGAGCGAACCGAGAGCGGCGTCGTCCTGGTCGTCGACGGGGAGACCGGCCGGCGGGCCTTCCAGTCCGCGACCGGGGTCGACCCGATGGCCTTTGCCCAGGAGGCGATGGGTACGGACGGGGCGGTCGACCGTGACCTGACCGGCGGGACCTGCCCCGACGGCGACGGTGGCGACGGCCACGAGGCCCGCCTCGTCTTTGCGTTTGCCGAGGCACAGAACGAGGCTGTCGAGGGGCTGTACGCGGAGGGCGATGTCGTCCACGGCTACGTCGCCTGCGAGTGTGGACAGCGGTACGCCGAGAAGTGGCTCGCCGGGGGGTGAGCGCCCGGCAGTGACTCACCCACAGGTTAGGTCGACGGCTCCTCCTCGTCCGCCAGCCGGCGGAAGGCATCCACGATCGCTTGCTTCGCGACCGCACCCTGGGTTGTCCAGTGGTGGGCGTAGTCGAGCATGTCGTCGTAGATATCCGGCTTGCAGCCCGCGGCCTTCGGGTGGCCGCCGCCGTTGACCTGGGCGGCAACCTCGTGACACCGCTTGAACCCCTCCGTCCCACGGATCGACGCGGAGCCGGCGGGCTTGACGATGACGGCGGCGTCGGCGCCCTGTTCGCGGAGGTTCTCGGCGACCTCGTTCTGTGAGCACCGGCCGTAGGTCACCCCGAGAGTCCAGGGGCCGACCTCCCGGAGGGTTGCGCGCTCGGTCGCCTTCTCGACCAGGGCCTCCTTCTCGACGCGCTGTTCGGCCAGGAACTCCCCGACCTCGGCGGGCAGGTCCGCGCCGTGTTCGACGACGGTGTCGATATACTCCTCGGGGTCGACCCAGTAGGCGTAGTCCGCCAGGTCGTCGGAGCGGGGGTCCTCCCGGACCCAGAGGTCGTGGTCGCGGGTGGCGGCCGCGAGGTCACGGTACCGCTCCGCAAAGTCGTGGTCGAGTTCCTCGAGTGTGACGTCGGCGGAACAGACCGCCCCGGACTCGCCGACGACGAGGTCGACACCGGCATCCCGGACCGCCGTCACGAGCGCCTCGTCCCACTGGTGGTGGTCGTACCACGCGACCGACCCGACGCGGTCGGCGACGGCGCCGACCGCCTCGATATCCTCCGAGCTATCCGGGCAGAGGTCACAGATGAACAGCTCGGTCTCGGGGGTGGCGTACTCGGCGGCCCACGCCAGCGCGTCGTCGAGGTTGTGGGGGCCGGCCGGGACAAGTTCGCCGGCGCCGTGTGCCACCCGAACCAGCGCGGTGCAGGCCAGCCCGTCGGCGTCGGGGTCGGCGATGACCGCCACGTCGCTGTCGAGTCGCTCGGCGGCCTCGCGCTCGGCCTGCTCGGCCTCGAACGAGTCGGGGCTGAAGAAGCCCGCCCCGGGGAGGACGGACCTGCGCCCGAGCGGGAGCCGGTCGTCGTCGATGAGCCAGTCGTCCATGTCTCACAGAGAGGCGCGGCCGGCAAAAGCGGCGCGGTCGGCGGGCACGCCACAACCGCTCAGCCCCCGTCGGCGAGTTGGCGGACCGTCAGGACCGGCATCGGGGCGCGCCGGACGACCGTCTCGGCGACGCTCCCGAGCAGAAAGGCGTGCTCGCCGTGGCGCCCGCGGGTGCCGGTGGCGACGAGGTCGGCGCCGACCGACCCGGCGTAGTCGATGACCTCCGCGGCCGGGTCACCCTCCCGGACAGCCGTCGTGACCGTGTCGGCACGGTCGTCGACGAACGCGACCGCCTCCGAGCCCGCAGTCCGGAGCGACGCCTCGAGGTCCTCGCGGACCTCGGGGGGTGACTCCGCGACCTCGCCGGCGTCGACGACGTACAGCGCGTGGACCGCCGCGTCGAACCGGGCCGCGAGGCCGAGCGCGACGGTGACGGCCCGTTCGGCGCTCTCGGAGCCGTCGGTGGCGACGACGACGGTGTCGAACATATCCGGTACAGCGAGGGGACGGGACAAAAGTTGTTCGGGGCGGGCCCACCGGCCGTGTGTCGACGCAGCCCCGACCGGGGACTTTTTGCCCCGGCTCCGTGCACATCCGAGAGTGGACGCTGAACTCGTACTCACGCCGGTTGACGGGAGCGAGGACGCCCGCCGGGCGGCCGACCACGCGGTCGCGGTTGCCAGCCGGTACGACGCGGACCTGCACCTCCTCTTTGTGCTCGACCAGCGGGTCGCCCGAGGGATCCAGGCCGGCGATGTCGAGGCCGAGGCGGTCGCCGAGGCCCACCAGGAGTTCGTCTCGGCGGTGTGCGACCACACGGAGAGCGGGTCCGTCGAGGTCACCACCTCCTCGACGGCCGGCTTCTCGACGAGTAGCCTGAGCCGGACACCCGGCAGTGTCGTGCTTGACGTCGCCGAGGAGCTGGGCGCGGACTTTCTGGTCGTCCCGCGGGAGACCCCCGAGGACGACGTGGACGTGACTATCGGCAAGGCGGCGCTGTACGTGCTTCAGTACGCCGACCAGCCGGTGCTCTCAGTCTGAACGGCCGCCTCCGCCGACGGCCTACGCCGCCAGCCGGATCCCCATCTCCAGTTCGAGCCCGCTCTCCGTTGTCGTCTCGAAGCCGACGGAGTGGTACAGTCGGACCGCGGAGTCGTTCCACCGCTCGACGGTCAGCCAGACCCGAACAATCCCGTCCGCCTGTGCCAGCCCCAGAAGCGTCCGGAGGAGTTCTGTCCCGATACCCGCGGACTGGTAGGCCTGGAGCACGAAAATCGCCAGCTCGTAGGCACCGTCCTCGTCCGGGACGAGCATCGCGTGGCCGACAATATCGCCGTCGACGACCGCGACGACGGCCGGACACTCGGGGCCGGTGACGGCACCGAGCCAGTCGCGGATACCGTCCTCGCGGCTCGGCGGGATCCCCTGGGCACGGTCCTCGGGGTCGAAGTCGAGGTACATCCCGACCAGGGCCTCGTGGTCGTCCCCGTCGGCGGTGCGGACGGTGACAGGCCGGTCCTCCCGGTCGGTGAACTCCCGCGGTGGGGGCGGGAACTCGCCGGCCGTGTCGTCGGGGAACTGTGTCATCTGAGCAGGGTCACCGAACTGCGGGCGTTCAGCAGGACAAACTCCGCGGCGTCGCTCAGGCGAACCTTCCCCATCGGGCTCCGGGTCCCCCCGGGGATAACGAGCCTGTCGTAGTCGCCGGTCTCGGCCAACTCGACCAGCTGACTCCCGGGGTCGCCGTCGACCCGCTCGACGCGCGCCCCGAAGCCGAGGTCGTCGAGGCGGCCCCGGACCCGACGCTCGACCGTCTCGACGCCCGGGTCCGCCCCGTCCTCGGCGTAGACGGCGACGGTGAGGTCGTCGTCGGCCTCGCGGGCCCGGCTGACGACAGCCTCCAGGGCAGCCCCGGCGTCGTCGCCGGCGCCGACACCCAAGAGCAGTTTCATATCAGTACAGCCGACACCGAGCGGCCAAAAGCTTCCGGTCGCGGCCGCTCTCCGGGCTATCGGCCAACCGCCTGCCGGCGACACCCTTTTTCTCGGGGCGCGCGCAACGACTGGCATGCCCGACGACCCGGCCGACCACGACGCCGAGAACCCCGATGACGCCCCCGAGACGGCTCCCGACCCCGGACCCCGTGGGGCGGCGACACCGGAGCCGGCCGAACCCGATGAGCCGGAGGGGGACGACCCCGACATCCCCGAGGACATCCGCACCTACGACCGATTCAGGAAGATCGACGGCAGCACCTACGACCGGGCAAACGACTTCCTGCGCGAGCGCACCTACATCACCGCCCGGGAGTGGGCAATTGCCCGCCTGTGTGCGGACTTCCGGACCGAGACCGGCGTCGAGATGACGAAGATCGGCGAGCACCTCCCCGAACTCGTCCCGTTCATGACCGACACCTACACGCCACAGGCGGTCAACCAGGCCCGCGCGAGCTTCGAGGAGAAGGTGCGGCAGGCGGGGGCGACCTTCCTCTACGGCGCGATGAGTGACTTTCTCACCGCCGAGAAGCTCGACGACGTGATGTACGAGGCCACCGAGGTGGCGAAGTTCCTCCTCGAGGTCGAGGGGGGTGACCTCTCCGTCGAGGCGGAACTGGAGGCCGAGGACCGGGTCTCGGAGGTGATGCGGGAGGTGCGCGAACACTCCACGGCGCTGCGACACGACCGGGTGGCCTGCCCGGAGTGTGGGCACCACTTCGAGGTAGCGGGCGCGGACGCCGGCACAGGCGACGACTGACCGCGGCTACCGCCCGGGTCCGTGGCCGCCCTCGCTCCCCCCGGCAGTGTCCGGTCGCCGGACGTTTCGCCCCCGGTGGTCGGCGAACCCGCTGTCGCGCTCGTAGACGACCGTTCCACGGACCATCGTCCACTCGGGAAAGACGGCGTCGCGGCCCTCGAATGGCGTCCAGTCACACGTCGTGTGCAGGTCCTCCGCCCGGACCTCGGTGCTCGTCCCCGGGTCCACGAGCACGAGGTCGGCGTCGTACCCTTCGGCCACCCGGCCCTTCGCCCCGACCCCGAAGACGTCGGCAGGGTTCGCGGCTGTCAGGTCACGCACGCGCTCGTACCCGACCCGGCCTGCCCGGGCCGCCGCGAGCAACAGCGGGAGGGCGGTCTCGACACCCGGAACGCCGCTGGGGGCCTCCCAGATGCTCGCCTCCTTCTCGGCGCCGGTGTGCGGGGCGTGGTCGGTCGCCACCATGTCGACGGTCCCGTCGGCGACCCGGTCGAAGACCCGCTGGCGACGCCTCTCGCGGCGAAGCGGGGGGTTCATCCGCCCGTCGGTACCCAGCCCGGGGAGGTCGTCCCGGGAGAGAAACATGTGATGTGGGGTGACCTCGGTCGTCATCCCGGCCTCGTGTGCTGCATCGATCCCCCTCGGCGTGCTCGCGTGGGCGATGTGGACCGCGGTCCCCTGCTCCCGGGCGACCCGGCAGGCCTGCTCGACGGCGGCCACCTCGGCGCGGGCGGTCCGGTATGCCGACCAGGCGTCGGCGTCCTCGCGCTCGCGGGCGCTCTCGTTGAACAGTGAGGCGTCCTCGGCGTGGACGGTAACGGGCACTTCCTCCGTGTGTGCACGGTCGAGCGCCCGCGAGAACAGCGGCGTGTCGACCCCCATGTCGCCGGTGGAATCTGCCAGGAAGACCTCCCCGAGCGCGAACAGCGGCCGGTCGAACAGTGTCGAGGGCTCCCAGCCGCCGACGACGCCCCCGTTGATACCGTAGTCGACGAGGGCGTCGGCGGCGACCTCGGCTTTCCGGTCGAACGCCGGCCCGTCGACGGTCGGCGGGTCGGTGTTGGGCTGGTCGACGACGGTCGTTACGCCGCCCGCCGCCGCGCTCCTGGTGCCGGTGGCCCAGGTCTCCTTGTGGGGAAAGCCGGGTTGCCGGAGGTGGACGTGGACGTCGACCATCCCGGGGAGCAGACGTCTGTCGGTTGCGTCCCGGGCCTCCTCGTCGTCCGCCGTGTCCAGCGTCCCGGCCGCCGCGACGGCCCCGACCCGCTCGCCGTCGACACGTACGTCACGCCGCCGCCCGTCGGCGAGCGTGGCGTTCCGGATGAGCATACCACCTCTCCCCCCGCGCCGCTCTTAACTCTTCGCAGAGGGTGCTTGTTCCGGCTCCTCCCCCGGTCCGACCGCCATACACCGGTCAGATACCTTCGAAGGCATCTTTGAGGACCGTCGCGTGGTCGAACCCCATCGGCGGGAGGCTGTCCGGCTCGACAGTGCGGAGACGGTGGGCCTCCTCGCGGGGTGCGGGCGCCGGACTCCCGGGCGTGGGACGGCAGCGGTAGGCGGCACTGACCGTTCCGCGCTCGTCTCGGCCGGGGTCGTCGTAGAGCCCGACAAACCCCTCGACCGACACGGCGAGCCCAACCTCCTCACGGACCTCGCGGACACAGGCCTCACGGGCTCGTTCCCCGTCCTCGACGAACCCGCCTGGCAGGACCCAGTCCCCCTCGTAGGGGTCGTGGGCGCGTTCCATGAGGAGTACCTCGCCGTCGATGACAACCACACCGTCGGCCGCGAGCGGTCGTGTCATAGGCAGTCCTGCGTGACCCGGAACGGTAGTCCTGACGCCGGCTACTGCCAGTCGAGTCCCGTCGGCTCCGCCGGCGGCTCCAGCGGGCTCACCGGCACACCCGGCCGGACCTCGGGGGTGTTGTACCCTCGTGGCGCGAGGTCGTTCGGGCCCTCGGGGTAGAGTGCAGCCGCCAGCGCGTGTAACTGCCGGCGACCAACGCCGAGTTCGAACTGGCCGCCGCCGTACAGCCGAACCCCCCGCTCCAGCGCGTACTCGACGGTGTCGAACAGCGACTCGACGGTGCCAAACCGCGACGGCTTGATGTTCAGCCACTCGGGCTCGAAGGGCAGTTCCTCGACGGACCCGACCCCGGTGACCGGGTAGTCCCAGGAAACCCGCCCCTCGTGACCGTCGAACAGCGGCCGGGTGTCGTCGGTGAGCGCCGGGTCCTCGACCACGGCATCGGGAAACGTCTCCAGCAGACGCTCGTAGAGGGCCGGGTCGGGGTCGGCGTCCACGTCGGTCCCCTCGTACAGCCCTTTCAGGTCGAGGACCCGGACGGGTGCGAGTTCCGCCACCCGCTCGGCGAGTCCGGGGGTCCACTCGGGTGTCGGGTCGAGTTTGAACGCCAGGCCATCGTCGACCTCCAGCACCCGCTCGATACGGTCGGTCGTCGGCGGCTCCCCGAGGCGCGTGCTGACGACGAAGGTGACCGGGTCGTAGCGCCGCCCGAGCGCGCTCGCCAGTGTCTCACCGGCCTGTCGGAGCGCCAGGTCCAGCGCCGCGCTCTCGAGGGCCCACCGTCGGTAGTGCTCCGAGACCCCCCGCTCGGGTTCCGTTGCCGGAAACAGGTCGACATCCTCCAGGGCTGACGAGAAGCCGTCGAGTGTGTACTCCCCGGCTAGCGGGAACCGGCCGGAGTCGGGGTCGGCCTCGAGCAGCGCGTCGTGGTCGGGGGTATCGTAGGTCACGTCCTCGCCGGAGCCCGCCCTGTCCGGCCCGTGCAGGGTGAAGACCGTCGAGACCCGCGTGAAGTCACTGGAGGTTTCGCCCTCCAGGCGCGACAGGTCGTACCCCTCGACGGTCAGCGGGAGGTCCGCGACCCGGTCGTACAGCGTCATCGCCGGCGATAGACGGCCCGTCGGCCTAACGGTTGTGCCGGGTGCGGTGGCCTGCACCGACGGGGCGTGTCACCGCGGTAACACCATCGGCGTCGACGCCGATAAGCCGGCTGCGACCCTACTGCGGGCGATGGCAGTCACGCTCCCCGCAGACGTGCTCTCGCAGTACTGCCGGTTCTCGCTGTACAACTCCCCGTTTGTCGCCCACGACCGCGGCTGTGCGGTCGACCTGTACCCGGGCGACGAGACGACGACCGCGACGACCGCCGTCTCGCCGGTGGCCGGCGAGGTGGTCGACACCCGGACGGTCGACGCCCCGCCCAAGCCCTACGCCGCCGCCCACGACCACCTGACGCTGGTCGACACCGGCGACCGTATCGCCCGGTTGCTCCACGTCGACCCGTCCGTCGGGGCCGGCGACACGGTCGCCGTCGGTGACCCGCTGGGGGAACTCGTGCGGGCGGGGTTTTTCGCCCCCTGGGTTCCCAACCACATCCACCTCGGCTTCCGCGACCACGGCGACGACCGCTACCGCGCCTCGGGGTCGCTCCCGCTGGAACTCGGCCCCGAGGTCGACCTGCGACCCGTCGGCTGGGACGGGACCGGGACGGTCGTGGCCGCAGGGGAGACGTGGGCGCTACTGGATTCACCGTCCCACCCCGCACCGGGCGAGGCCTTTGCCGGTGTCGCGGCACGTGACGGCGATACCCTCGAAGGCAACGCTCTACTCGACGGCGGCTGTCCGCACTACGAGGGCGGCGGTCTGCTCGGCGCCGAGGCGCCCGCCGATGGACAGTCGGAGGACAGCACGACACCGGTTGCGCTCGCGGGGACGACGGTCGGGGCTGCGGGCGGAAGACACGTCACCTGGCGGGACATCGAGGTGCGGGCGAACGGCGACCCGGTCACCGGTGTGGCGCTGTTCTGTGGCCGCGACCGCGCGGGTGTGAAACTCGTCGGGGTGGACGCTGACCTGTCGGTCGGACAGGCGGTAACGGTGACCGTCGACCCGGTGGTGTAGGCGGGTATCGGCGTGGTGCGTGTCTCCGACCACCCACAGTTTTGCCGCCCGCCCCGGAACACAGCCTATGTCACTCGTCGACACACTCAGAGCGCGGGAGGCGGCTGTCGGGAACTGGCTCTCGTTGCGGGACCCGACCGTCGCGGAGATCAGCGCCGAACTCGGCTTCGACTTCGTGGTACTCGACATCGAACACACGCCAAACTCCCTGGAGACGGTCATGGACATGGCCCGGGCAACCGACGCTGCCGGCGGGAACACCGAGGCGGTCGTCCGCCTGCCGTGGAACGACCCCGTCGTCATCAAGCGCGTGCTGGATACCGGTGTTGCCGGCGTGATGGCCCCGATGGTCGACGACGGGGACGACGCCCGGGCGCTCGTCGAGGCGACCCGTTACCCGCCCGAGGGCAAGCGGGGTGTGGCCGGCGGCCGCGCGGCCCGGTACGGCCTGGAGATGGACGACTACGTCGAGACGGCAAACGACCGTGTGCTCACCGTCGCCCAGGTCGAGACCGAGGCTGGCTTCGAGCACGTCGAGGAGATCGCCGCCGTCGACGGTCTGGACGGGCTCTTTCTGGGGCCGGCGGACCTCTCGGCCAACCTCGGGATGTACGGCGAGTACGAGTCCGAGGCCTTCCTCGACGCCGTCGACCGCGTAGTCGAGGCGGCCCACGCCGAGGACAAGCCGGTGGCCACACTCGCCTTCGGGCGCGAGGCGGTCGAACGCTACGTCGACCTGGGCTTTGACTTCATGATGGTCGGGACCGACACCAGCCACCTGATGGGCGGCGCCGCGACCTCGAAGGCGACCTTCGAGGAGGCTGTCGACGACCGCGACGGCTAACCCGCTGTCGACGGCGACTATCCGCGCCGGCCGGGTGCGGACCAGCAGCTATAATACTCGACCGGCAGTCGGTGGGTGGTATGACAGACCACACCGCCGCTGTCGCGGGCGTGTACGAACACCCGACCCGGGAGGCCCCGGACAAGTCAACCGCCCAACTCCACGGGGACGTGGCCGCCGGAGCGCTCGAGGACGCCGGGCTCACGAAAGCCGACGTCGACGGCTACTTCACCGCCGGCCGCCCCGGCCGGGTGATGTCGATGGTCGACTATCTGGGGCTGCAGGAGCTCTCCTACGTCGACTCGACCGACCTCGGCGGCACATCGTACGTCTCCCACGTCGGCCACGCCGCCGCGGCCATCGCGGCGGGAAAGTGTGAGGTCGCACTCGTCACGATGGCGGGTCGCCCGCGCTCGCGGTCCGGTGACGGCGGCCCACCCTCCGGCCCCCAGGCGGACTTCGAGGAGACCTACGGGATCGGCACCGTCAACATGTACGCCCTCGCCGCCCGCCGACACATGCACGAGTACGGCACCACGGCCGAACAGCTCGCCGCGGTCCGGGTGGCGGCCGCCGAGCACGCCCAGTACAACGAGGACGCGATGTTCCAGGAGCCCGTCACCGTCGAGGACGTCGTCGAGTCCCGGCTGGTCAGTGACCCGCTCCACCTGCTCGACTGCTGTGTCGTCTCCGACGGCGGCGGCGGTGTCGTCGTCGCCAGCCCCGAGGTCGCCGACGACCTCGACCGGGACTGTGTGTCGGTGCTCGGCCACGGGGAGGCGGTCAAACACCACGACGCCGGTGACATCGACCTGACCCACACCGGCGCCGTCGAGTCCGGTCCGCGGGCCTTCGCGGAGGCGGGGGTTACTCACGACGATATCGACTACGCCTCTATCTACGACTCGTTCACGATTACGGTTGTCGAGACCCTGGAGGACCTGGGCTTCTGTGAGAAAGGCGAGGGCGGCGAGTTTGTCGAGGGTGACACGTTACAGGCGCCGGACGGGGAGTTACCGTTCAACACCGACGGGGGTGGGCTCTGTAACAACCATCCCGCAAACCGCGGCGGGATGCCGAAGATAATCGAGACGGTCCGGCAACTCCGCGGCGAGGCCAACGAGCCGGTTCAGGTCCCCGACTGCGAGGTCGCCCTCTCGCATGGCACCGGCGGGAGTCTCGGCACACGGATGGCCAGCACCACCCTCGTCCTGGGGGGTGACCGGTGATGGCCGACGAGACGGCCCTGCCGACGCCCGACGTCTCCCCGACCCCCGAGACCGAGCGGTACTGGCAGGCCGCCGCCGAGGGCCGACTGCTGGTGATGGAGTGTGCGGACTGCGGTCGCGTCTACCACCCGCCACGAGCCCGGTGTCCCGACTGTCTCTCCGGGGACACCGGGTGGGTCGAGACACGCGGCGAGGGGGAGGTCTACGCCCACTCGGTCACGCGCCAGACCGGGCCGCCATACGACGACGCGACGCCGTACGTGGTCGCCTACGTCGAACTCGCGGAGGGGCCACGGCTGCTGACCAACATCGTCACCGACGACCCCGAGGCCCTCTCGGTCGGCCAGTCCGTCGAGGTCTGTTTCCACGAGACCGACGACGAGGAGTACGCGGTCCCGCGGTTCGAGCCGGTCTGAGGCCGGGCCGCCCGCGGCTGACACCCCGCTCCAACCGCAAACGTGTGGGGCGTTTCCACGCGTGTCATCCACACTTATTGTCCCTTCCGAGGCAAAACAGACCGACACGGCCTTAGACGACTTTATCGAGCAGGAGGTCGAGCCACTGGAGAGTGCGCACCCGGAGTATCTGGGCGAGGGCTACGAGTGACACATCGTCGACGAGGACCGCTACCAGGTCCGCGAGAAGGCCGTCGAGGCGGGCTTTTACCGCATGTCCATGCCCGAGGAGGTCGGCGGTGGTGGTGTCGGTATCCTCACTCGCGGAATCGTCGGCGAACACCTCGCCAACCGGCCCCCGGGCTTTCACAGCGCCATCCTCGGCGGGCGGTCCGACGCCCATCCTGATGCAACCCGACGACGAACGGCGCGAGGGGTATCTCTACCCCGTCACCGAGGGGGAGAAGACGACCTGCGTTGCGCTGACCGAGCCCGACCACGGCAGTCACCCACACGTCGTGGGCTCGACGGCTGAGAAGGACGGCGACGGGTGGGTCATCACCGGGACCAAGTGCTGGGTCACCAACCGCCCCTACGCCGACTTCGCAGCGGTGTTCGCCCGCACCTCCGGCGAACCCGGCGACTACGGGGGGACCACCTGCTTCCCGGTCGACGACGACAACCCGGGGTTCAGCGTCGAGAAGGTCCACCGGACGAGGGGCTGACGCCCGACGGGCAGGCGGAACTCCGCTTTGACGACTGCCGGGTCCCGGAGGACCAGGTCCCCGGCGAGGTGGACGAGGGCTTTTCGGCCGCGATGGGGTGGACCGGCGGCGGCCGGACCGACATCGCCGCCGCGGTCGGCAACGCCCAGTTCCTGCTCGACCTGGCCGTGGACTACGCCGGTGACCGGGAGACCCTCGGCAAGCCGACCGGCCACCGGCAGGGTATCTCCTTCCAGATTGCGGACCCGGTGACCGACATCGAACAGACCCGCCAG